>PAJN01000045.1 GCA_002710205.1 Methanobacteriota archaeon
CGTCAAGGAAACACGCACATTCTTTGCTGCGTAACCAAGGAAGCACGCTTGCCTGGCTGGTTCCCACGTGATGCATCCAAGGGATGGGTGCATGCAGAATACTCTCTACTTCCTGGATCAACTGATTCAAGATTCCGAAGAGAGAGAAGAGGGGCAAAGGGCCGTACTCAAGAAATTGAAAGATTGGTTGCTCGCTCTCTAAGAGGGGCAATTGATCTTGAAGCGCTTGGGCCAATCGCATTAACTGTTGATTGCGATGTATTGAATGCGGATGGTGGAACACGCTGTGCTTCTATCACTGCTGCTAACATCGCACTCAGATTGGCAGTTCGCAGACTAATTGCAAGTGGAGATTGCCTACCAGTGGATTTGAGACCTAGCCGCGAGGATAGAGAAAACGGTTGGACTCCTCCTGAATTAACAACAACTGAAGCTAGAAATCACGAAAACAAAGTCATCCCTCACGATCTATCTGCGATTTCGGTCGGACTCATCGGCGAAGATGTTTACCTTGACCTAGATTACATACTAGATTCCAATGCTGATGTTGACATGAATGTCGTAGGAACTGCAGATGGAAAATTCGTTGAAGTTCAAGGGACTGGCGAAGAGTCAACATTCTCGTATGACGAACTACAGGAACTACTCGACATGGCTAGAAATGGCCTAGCACAACTTGCTGAAGTACAAGCGGCTGTCCTCGATGACATTGAGTGAATAGCCGTAACACTTGAAATACAGATGCATGTGGCGATAATACCCCGGGTTAGTAGCTTAGTTGGGAGAGCGCGGCACTGAAGATGCCGAGGTCGCTGGTTCAAGTCCGGCCTAACCCACCACACTCAACGCAATATTCAGATTTTTTAATCAATATTAAATTCAAGTGTTTCAATTATTAGTGCCATTTAATAATAAACGCCTGTAGGTAAATTTGGTAATAGAATGAGTGCTAGTGCAGAGGCAGATAATAGAATCCCAGTAACCGTCCTAACAGGGTTTTTGGGCTCAGGTAAAACCACACTGCTGAACCATATTTTGTCTAGTATGGATCACAAGATGAAATTCGCAGTTATTGAAAATGAATTTGGCGACGTAGGAATAGATGAAAACATCCTTGTTGAAAGTTCTGAGGAAGCCATCATCGAAGTTATGAATGGATGTATTTGCTGTACAGTTCGTGGAGATCTAACCGAAGCTCTGGATAACATGTATGACAGAATCAAAGATTTTGATGGAGTGTTAATCGAAACTACAGGGCTTGCAGACCCTGCTCCTGTTGCTCAAACCTTCTTCGTTGATGATAAAATAGTTGAACGCTACAAACTGGATGGAATAATTACCGTAGTTGATGCTAAGCATATCATTCAACATCTTGATGATGAGAAGCCAGAAGATATTGAAAATGAATCTGTTGAGCAACTTGCATTTGCAGACAGAATAATGCTAAACAAAATTGACTTGGTAGATGAAGAAGGATTAAAGATAGTTGAGACTAGAATCAAATCGATAAACAATCATGCACCTATTTTCAGAACTGAAAACAGTTTGATTGACCCTAAGGAACTGATTAACATAGGTTCTTTTGATTTGGATAGAACCTTGGAAATGGACCCTGAATTCTTAGATACTGATGCTGAACACGAGCATGACCAACGTGTAACCTCGACTAGCGCAAGGTTCGAGGGTGACCTGAATGTCAACAAATTGGAAAGATGGATTGGCACATTGATGAGAGACAAGGGAGAAGACCTATTCAGGTACAAGGGAGTTCTGTCTGTAAAAGGAATGGACGAAAAATTCGTGTTCCAAGGAGTTCACATGCTGTTCAGTGGCGACTACAGTAAGGAAATAGGATTGTGGAAAGAAGGAGAAACTCGTGAATGTAGATTCGTTTTCATTGGACGAGATTTAGACCACAAAGCGCTTCAAGAAGGACTTATGGAATGCATGGCAGAAGAGCTCCGATTTAATGTAGGAGATACTGTTTATGCAAATATTGGAGAATTCACAGAAGGTCGGATTTTGAAGTGCTGGGACCAAGGAAATCCGTATAGAGTCGAAATCCAAAATGATGAGAAATCTAATGTTTGGGTTCCAATCGACAGCGATCACTTTGTTCGAAACTCGATTTGAATAGGCAGGTGCTAATTTGCTACCTAAGGTCACTGTATGCAACGGATGTTGCTGCGGAAGGGTGGAGAAGGGTAACAAGGAAGTCCCCGTAGCAAAACTCAAGGACGCTTGGAAAGTAAACAGCCTAAGTAACGATGTGAAACTAAACATTTCCACATGCCTAGGGCCTTGCAGTAGAAACAATGTTTCTTTGATTACGATTGACAATGAAAGAATCTGGTTAGGCTCCCTTGAACAAGAACACTATGATTCACTTATCGAATGGGCACAAAATATTGCTGTAAATTCTGAACTTCCACAGAATCTAAAATCACAACGATTCATACAGTTTTCATAGAGATTTGCAGGATTTACTTGCGAATTCAGCATAGTATTCATTTGCTGATGCCCCGTAGGGGCATACATGGGGTCCAGTGATATCACTACAGATATTGACTCCATCACTGAAGATTCTGCAGACATAAAACCTATTGACAAGGTTTCCAAAGAATTGGCTGGAATTAGAAAGAGAAGGAATACCGATTCCAAGAATCGATTCCCTTCAGCAATCGAAGATTGGACACTTCTGGCAGGATTAGGATATGGAGCCCTATATGCACTGCTTCTTTTCGGAATGTCAAGCGGAGTATTCGGTGAATCTACTGCTTTAGACCACTGGGCTAGCGACACCTTCCTCGATAGTGGCGAGCAATGTGAAGAAGTCTTGGACACTCCTTGGATTCACGCTTACCCAGACAACGATGTTGAATCAGTAAAGATTTCAGGGCGGAATTTGGCCCAAGGAATCGTTGTACTGAATTGGAGCGTAGATGCCAGTGACGGCGCTGTCGAGCCTTTACCTAGCCAGGGTGAAGTTAACAAGAAAAACTTGAAGATCGACTATGCCGCTTGGGAAACTGGAACCTATGAGTTAACCATTACAATCGACATCTATGTGCCTGGAACCGACATGGAAAATAGAACCGATGAGGATAGAGTGAATGGTACTGAGAGAATTGACAAAATCCTAGAGTTTGAAATCAGTACCTCGAAAAACGCACTCTCTTTCCTACCATTCGTCGATTCTGATGTAAAGAGAGAAGCCCACATTCTCGAGGATGGCCCACGCTCATGCTGGTCGGTTACTGACTTAGGAAATTGGGGATTCGTTCTGATGGGTGCTGAATTGGGAGGAGGCCGTGAAACTGCAATGTTGACAGGTGGAGCTGCTGGAATCCCTGCTTGGTGGATGGCCTTCGTATCTCTTTCTCTTTCAGTGATTTCTCTTTTCCTAGCATATCCGGTGATGTACAAATTGTATCACCAAGATACTGACGATATGCTATCGAGAACCCACATCAGGAAAGTCGTTGTTGACGTATTGCGGAATGCAGAATCAAGAATGCACATAGAGATAGATTGGGACTTGTATAAAATCGAAGTTCGCGACCTCTCTATCGACATAATGGTACCTTATTCGAATACTGAGGGAACATTTTCAGATTCAGGTGATGTAAGGTCTGAAATTCTCAAAGAAATCCTAGAAGAATTCGCACTTTTCCGTGTATTCAAACCAGTACAGTTGACCGTTCGCTCAATTGGAGATAACCAAGCAATTGACTTCGAAACAGGAGTAGGTGTAGGCAGCGGGATGATTGATGACCAGGATGTTGAAGACCAAGACTACACGGCATTCTTCAGAGACCTACACATGTTATCAAAAGTTGAAGATGACGTTAGAGAGTCTGTTAAGGGCTATTTCAGATCAAACGATGACTTGATCCTACAGATGGCTACTGTAACCAGTGAAGACTCGATTATTTTCGTCAGAGTCGCATACAAGCCTAACCAGAAATTCGCTTTCTTCAGATTCAAAGATTCCAACTCTGACATTGAGAAACACCTGAGGAAGTATATCTCAAGAGAAAATCCTGAATTGGTTGGCACCCAAGAACTGATTGTTAAAGGTAGAAATCTAGTTTCAACATTAGCAGATAGATCAGGCGCAGGGAGGGTTGAAACTCTCTCTAGCAAAGACAGTAACGATGCAAGAGTCGCAGCAGTTGCAAAGCAAGACGGTCTAGGCGGTAGAGTACTACAAACGAAATTGTTCGGAGACATCTTGTCGACTGTAGAATATACTGCTAACGAAAAACGTGAAATGATCAACAAATGGGGATTCTGGGGGCTAATCGTGTTCGTATGGATTCCTTTCATGGCCTCCGGTGTTCTGGTTGGAGCAATGCTTGGACTGTTGTCTAGAATGAAATTCATGCGAGTGCTGTGGGCAACTTTCGTTGGCGGTGCTGCTGCATCATTAACTTGGGCTTATACTGCTGAAGGAATCATCACTGTGATGCACAAATACAAATTGGAAGCTGCAATTCCTATTGCAATTATCGCTTTCATAGCAATGGCATTCTTACACATGAGGTCTACCAAGATTCGAAGGCAAG
This sequence comes from Methanobacteriota archaeon, assembly GCA_002710205.1. Classification (GTDB taxonomy): domain Archaea; phylum Thermoplasmatota; class Poseidoniia; order Poseidoniales; family Poseidoniaceae; genus MGIIa-K1. The sequence continues at coordinate 4,569 of PAJN01000045.1, forward strand.
CCGAACTGTTTGAAGATACACTGCTGGATTCTTTCCACGCCGATATCCGTGACAAATACGGTAATCAGTGAGGCGAGGAAATGGTTGGAGACCCCGCTACATTCGGAATCCTAACTATCTCAGATAGAGCAAACTCTGGTGAGTACGAAGATGAGGGAGGCCCTGCAATTCTTGGGTTCTTTGAAGAAGCTGTTGCATCTGAATGGAGTCACCAATACAGAATTGTCCCCGATGATAAAGCAGCAATCTCAGATGCATTAATCGAGATGGTTGACGATTTAGGTTGTGATGTTGTTGTGACTACAGGCGGAACAGGGCCTGCTGAAAGAGACGTTACTCCAGAAGCAACCGTGGCCGTCTGTGAAAGAATATTACCAGGCTTTGGAGAGCAGATGAGAGCGATTTCTCTACAGTATGTTCCAACTGCCATTTTGTCTAGACAACTAGGTGGAACTCGTGGAAAAAGTTTGATTTTCAACTTGCCAGGTAGGCCTAAAGCAATCAGAGAAACTATAGACGAAATCTGGAAAGCGGTACCATACTGCGTTGACATACTAGGTGGCCCGTACATTGACATGAACGATGATGTATGCAACGCATTCAGGCCCAAAGATGCAAGAAGAAGGTGAAAAAATGAAAGGGAATATTCTGATAACAGGCGCAAAAATGGTTCTCCCTGATGGGATTGTAACAGGAGACTTGAGAATCACCGAGGGAACTATCTCGGAAATATCTACCAATGGCAATTTAGAGCCGAGGGATGATGAGTTAGTACACGATGCTCACGGATTGCACCTGCTACCTGGTATAATCGACCCTCAGGTACATTTTCGTGACCCAGGACAACCGGAAAAGGAGGATTTGCACACTGGTTCAAGGGCTGCTGCTAGTGGAGGTGTAACCTCTTTCCTAGACATGCCAAACAATGTTCCAAGTCAAACCACTCTAGAATCAATGTACAATAAATTGGAAACCGCTGCAAATCGCTGTGTAACCAATTATGGATTCTTTATCGGTGCAACTGAGTCAAATGTGGAAGAGCTGAAGAAAACGGTAGGTTCACCTGGATCTCCTATCGCAATCCCAGGAATATGTGGTATCAAGATATTCATGGGTTCATCCACTGGAGACTTATTGGTGAATGAATCGAACGCTCTGAAAACTATCTTCGACAATACTGCAGGACTAATCGCAGTTCACGCTGAAGATGAAACCAGAATGATCGAGAGAAAGAAAATGATCGAAGGCAGAACCGATATGGCGGCACATGCAGAATGGCGAGACGACCAGACAGCATTGATTGCAACAAAGAGAGCAGTAGCCTATGCACAAGCTAGCGGTCATAGATTGCACATCCTGCATCTTACTTCTGGAATTGAGGCTGATTGGCTGAATGGAATCACTTCGCTACACGGAGAGGAAGGGAAAGCACACATCACTACAGAGGCTCTTCCTCAACATCTAACTTTCAATGAAGAAGATGTAGAAAAATTAGGAACTAGGCTGAAAATGAATCCTCCAGTTCGTTATCAAAAGGATAAGGAAACATTATGGAAGAGACTACATGATGGAACTGTGAATTGTATCGCAACAGATCACGCACCTCACACCCTTGAAAACAAGGCGAAAGGCTTCCCTCACGCTCATAGTGGAATGCCGGGAGTTGAAACTTCACTTCCTGTTATGTTAACACATGCATCTGAGGGTAAGTGCACCATCGAACAAGTCGTAGAATGGATGTCAAGCAATGTTGCAGATTGTTACCAGATGGTAGGAAAAGGCAAACTCGAGGAAGGTTATGATGGCGACATTGTCTTAGTAGACATGAATAAATCTTTGACTGTAGAAGATGAAAACACTTGGACTACTGTTGGATGGAGCCCTTTCATCGGCAAATCATTAGTTGGCTGGCCTGTACTTACTGTTGTTGATGGAATCCCTGTCTTCGAAAGAAATGATGAAACCGGGGCCAAAGGACGCTGTTTAGTAGAGCCTGGACAGGTAGGAAAACCTCTGGTGATGCTGCCTTGGATTTAATTTTCTAGGAAAAATAGTAAAATTATCCGCTAAGTTTTTTACTAAAGTAGATTTCTTCAAAGCGGGGAAACTTATGAGTGGACTTGAAGAAAAACTTGGGCCTGGACATCAACAAATCGTACTTGGATTGCTAATTTTCGCAGCCGGTGCGCTATGGGGAATAATGCTAGCAAGTGGAGATGAAATCAACCTACAGGATCTTTTCATCTCAGCTGTAATCATGCTTTCTGGAGCAATGATTACTATGCTAGGTATATCATTTGGAACTGATAATGAAGATGATAGAACCAATGATTTGCAGGATGCAATAACAGAACTAACTGGAATGCTGAACACCTTACAAGCTAAGGTTACTGGCGGTAGTGAAAGCGAAGACGAATAATCACAAGTTGTACAACTTGGAATATTTGGCCTCAACATAGTTGAGGAAAGGCTCTGGACTTGGGGGGCTGCCTGTTGCAGATTCAATTAGTTCAGAAGGTGTCATCACCGAACCTTTAGCGTGAATCTTTTCACGTAGCCAAATTAACATGCCAGACCAATCGCCAGATTTGATGATTTCATCAATATCTCCGAGTTCTTCTGACATGGTTTGTAACAACTGTGCTGCGTATAGGTTACCAAGAGTGTAGGTCGGGAAATATCCGAATGCTCCCATGGACCAATGAATATCTTGTAAGCACCCAAGTGAATCACCAGGAACTTCGATTCCAAACCAATCCTGCATCATTTTATTCCAGGTTGCTGGAATATCTTCTACCTTCAATCCTCCATTGAATATCATCTTCTCTATTTCATATCTAATCATAATGTGAAGATTGTAGGTTACCTCATCGGCTTCGACTCTAATGAAATCTGGTTTGACCTCATTTGCGACTAGATCTAGGACTTCATTACTCCAATCTGGGCAATCCGGGAATTGTTCGCGGAACCATGGCATAGCAATTTGCCAAAATGCTGCGGTGCGGCCAATTTGGTTTTCCCAAAATCTGCTCTGTGATTCGTGTACACCCAATGAAATCGCTGCTCCTACAGGGGAGAAACTGTGATCTCGAGGAAGGCCTTGTTCATACAATCCATGACCTGACTCGTGCATTACAGCATACAAACAAGAAAATGGGTCTTTCTCATCAAATCGTGTAGTGAATCTTGTATCATCAGGCCACAGTCCAGCACAAAATGGATGTGTTGAACGGTCCATTCTTCCCGCCTCAAAGTCGAAGCCCATCGCTTTACTTACCTTATTGCAGAATGCCTCTTGAGCATCTGCAGGGAATGTCATTTCCTCAGGCAATCTTGGGATTACAACATCCGATTGCATTATCTTTGAAAGAAGAGGTACTAATCTTGATTTCAAGCCTGCAAATAACGGATCATAATCCTCAACAGTCATTCCGATTTCATATTCATCTAGGAGGACATCGTATGGAGTGTGTTCACATCCCAAATAGTCGATTTTTTTACGTGTTAAATCGATTAAATTCTGCAAATACGGTGCGAATTGAGAAAAGTCGCTCTCGCTTCTAGCCTTCTGCCATGCGATTAGGGCTTCACTTCGCGCCTTTGTGAACTCCGAAACGAATTCTGTTGGTAGTTTAACAGCCTCATCGTATTTCCTTCTCATCTCCTTGAGATTTGCACGAAAGTAATCATCATGGTCACCTGCTTCTAAAGTAGTTATCAATTCGCCCATTTCCTCATCGATTAGTCTACTGTGACGTTGTCCTGCAAGCCATGCTAGAATTTCACCTCTAGATTTTGCTCCTTTAGCCGGCATTATTGTTTCTTGATCCCAACCCAAATGGCCTTGAATCGCTTCAAATCGGTATAGGTCGGTTACGCGGGTCATGAACTGTTCCTTAGCTCCCATATTCCTGTGGAAGAGGCTTTTTCACTTCAAGATTTCATGTGGATTCGGGCACAATTTCAAGTCGTAGTCGTACCTCCGCTATACATGGCCTCTCCATTTCGCCGTAAATCTAAGGAGAGGAAATCATCGAAAAAAGAAGATGATACTGACCTAGACGAGGTCATAGAAGCCGAGGAGCCGCTAGAAGAAAACGTAGCTGAGGTGCTTGAAAGCCTAGACCTTGAGCAAGCATTATTTGAATCTGCAAAACGAGTTACACACACGTGTATGGATATCAGAAGAGGAGAAAATGTTCTGATTGTTTGTGACCCAACTACCGGAGAAATCGGGCAGGCTTTACACCGTTCGGCAACGGAGCGTTCTGACAGAGTTCTGTTAATCGTAATGCCCAAGGGCAGACATCATGGAGAGGAGCCTCCTGCTCCTGTGGCCAATCTGATGAAACAGCAACAAATCGTGATTGCACCAACCAAGTATTCCTTAACCCACACTAGGTCGATTAGAGCAGCCCTCAAAGATGGAGCAAGAGTTGCAACAATGCCTGGAATGACTGATGAGATGTTCATTAGTGGAGGAATGACTGCGGATTTTAATCAAATCAAGAAGAGTTTGTCCGACATTTCCAGTACTCTAAGAAGAAAGAAACTAATCCACGTCAAAGACTCTAAGGGTACAGATATTGAGTTTGAAGTTTCATGGAAAGACTGGAACTTGGACGATAATGGAATTTGTAACCGCCCAAGAATGATCACCAATCTACCTGCTGGCAAGGCATTTGTTCTTCCAAAGGAAGGTACTATGAATGGTACAATTGTAATCGATGGTACTTGGGAATCAACCCTTCTAGAAGATCCATTAGAATTGATTGTTGAAAATGGAATTGTCATTGACATCAAGGGAGACGCTACCGCTGCTCAGATTCGCCAACAATTTGGAGAAGCAGCATCTAGGCTGAGATCAAAGGACAGGGAATTGGTTTGGACCGTAGCTGAATTTGGTTTTGGAATGAACCCCAATGCTGCGATTACTGGGCATGTGCTGGAAGATGAAAAACAACTAGGAACATGCTATTTCGCCATAGGCGATAATACCAGCTTAGGAGGAAATGCTGCTGTAGGGATACATGTACCCGGCGTTATTACCAAGCCTTCTGTTTGGCTTGATGACACTCAAATATTGAATGAAGGCAAATTCGTTGAATAATCAACGATTTTGAGTCCCACAAACAGGACAGAATCTCCAGTTTGGATCGACTCCAATTCTACAACCCCTGCAATGTAATCCGGAACGAATCGTGGGTTGCATTGGTTGAGCAGGTTGAGCCCACCCCTGCTGTTGTTGCTGCTGTTGTTGAGCAAGCCACTGTTGCTGTTGTTGCTGCTGTTGCTGCTGTTGTTGAGCAAGCCACTGTTGCTGTTGTTGCTGCTGTTGTTGAGCAAGCCAAGCCTGTTGCTGTTGTTGCTGCTGTTGGTTTGCAGGTTGAGGATTTTGAATTCCGGCTCTAACTGGTTTGACTGGTTTGGGTAAAGCCATTTTTTCTGCAACTGCTGGTTGCGACTTTAATTCATCAAGTGTTACTTGACCGTCGCCATCTATGTCTGCTTCAGAATGAATCTTAGTTGCCTCTTCCATATCCAAGCCTGTAGCCTCTGCTACTTCCTCTACTGAGAGACCTCCGCTATTGTCGGTATCTGCCGCTTCAAATGCTTCTTCTAGAGATGCTTCAGGTTCTGGCTCGGGTTCAGGTTCCGGCTCAGGTTCTGGCTCGGGTTCAGGTTCCGGCTCAGGTTCTGGTTCGGGTTCAGGTTCCGGTTCAGGTTCCGGACTCATTACCGAAAATGCGCCTGCGAAAGCATCATCTGTTTTCTCAGATTCTTTGCGCTCATCCACTTCTTGTTTTGGTTCTATAACTTCTGGAAGTGGGACTGGTTCACTCGAAGTAGGCAATGATACAGGTTCTTCTGCAACTTGTGGAAGTGGCACTGGCGCTGGAGCTAATTNAGGCTCAGGTTCCGGCTTTGGAACTTCAGCAACCGATGGAACCGGTTGCTCAGGTGCAAGTGGAACATATGCTGTCTCAACTTCCTTTGCAGAAGCACTGCCACTTGCAAGACTGGGAACTGGAGTTACGTGCCCAGCTACATCGAATGATGCTTGGACCTCTGACGCTAGTAAAAGGAGTGCATCCTTATTTGCAGCAGGGTTCGACATCAGTGATTCTACGCCCTTGAGATACTTCGTGGCTTCACCTTGACCGCCGGTTTGCTGTGCGATTGCGAATAATTTCAGCAACCTCATTGGATCGGCAATTTCCTGAAGTAACTGCGATTCTGTATCTGAAAACTGACCTTCACTAATTGCTAAGGATAGTTGTTCAGGCAATGACATTACTCCCAAATGACCTGCNACTAAGAAGTAGATTTCACCGCCTTCGCAATTCAATCTNTCACTGGCCTCCTCGAAATCAAAATCCCCGGGTTTCAATACAAGGTCAGAGAGAAGTGAGAAGAATTTCTCAAATGCTTCTTCTCTAGGCATTTCCATCATTTGATGAAGTGCATCTGAGGACTCGAATACACCAAAATATGCAGCAGCTTCGTCAACTTCAATACCGTCAGGCATTGAGACGTCCGCTACATCATCGCTCATTTTTTGACCCCCGTATATTCCCCGAATTGACTACCCTTCTTGAGTGTGATGTTTCAGTAATTTCACTGCTTAGAGATATCGATAATCGCTCTAGATTGTGGTGCAGACCACCCTGTAGTTTGTAGTTGCATCAGAATAGAGCGTTCTGNCACTCCACCCTTTAGTGCAGTCTTAGTCCAATCAACCGCAGCGGCTCTATCTTCCATTTCGTCCTGATCGAAAAGGTCAGGGTCAATAGCAACTTTTGCCCGAGCCTTTGCATCACTTCCCACAAGTTTGCGCTTAGCAACGACCTTCTTTCCTTGAGCAGGGCTGCGTGGAGANGGACCTCCTCTTGCCGGGCCTCTTGGGTCNGGNCCACGNGCNGGNCCTGCTCCTGCAGGACCTCGTGTTGGACCACCAGGAGACCCTCTAGAAGGCCCTGGCCCTGAAGGTCCACGAGTTGGGCCTCTGGTTTGCCCTGCACCGGGCGGACCTCGACTCGGGCCTGGTCCAGCGGGTCCGCGAGATGGGCCTGTTTGCGGCCCTCTCTGAGGGCCTCGACTTGGCCCTGGGCCAGATGGACCTCTAGAAGCGCCACGTCCACCCAGGATACTCGACATGAAATCATCTCCATCGTCGTCGTCATCATCATCGAACCAATCGTCATCGTCGTCATCATCGAAATCGAAATCGCCACCACGCATTCGTGAAATTATTAGGAATATCAGGACAATAAACAACAGGCCACCGCCACCTACAGCAGCATAGAAAATCATTGGGTCCATACCCATAATTTGATCTTCATCATCGGTTGGTTCAGCCTCTACTTCCTTCTTACAACCGCTAGGATAAACCTCTGCTCCTGCAGGAGTATTAGGACAAGCATCTATGTCGTCCATGACACCATCATTGTCTGAATCTGATTGGTAAAGAGCACAACCAAAGTTGTCTCTAGCTTGAGCAGTTCTATCTCCTGCTGTGCTGGTGTTTAGACACTGGTCTGCATCTTCTCCATCTGGGTTATCTCCCCAACTGTCAAGATCATTATCTGCCCATTGTGTAGGATTGGTTGGGAATTTGTCATCTCCAAGCAAGTCACTGTATCCATCTCCATCAGTATCCAAGCATCCAAGTCNAGATTTCATGGTTGAGTTACCCCACACCTCTGGGCAAGAATCTGAGTTGTTCGCACCAATGGCTTGTGAGTCTCCATAACCGTCACCATCCATGTCATTCCATTGAGTAGCATCTAGAGGGAAAGCATCTCCTTGATGTGTTTCGTTTACTGGGTCATAGGAATAAGGTCCCTTGTATCCGTCACCATCGATATCTACTGCTAGTGCGGCTTCATCCAAACAACCATTTGCTAATACTGGAAGTCCTTCTTCTGTATCTGGACATTGNTCNATTAGGTCATTGACACCGTCACCATCGGTATCCTTCTGAGCAAGATTACATCCATTTTCATCTATNGNNAANTCTGGATTTGAGCCAGGACATAGGTCNTCTGGATCGTTTATTCCATCTCCATCAGTGTCAACTTCCTTTTGTGCTGCAGAACAGCCATCAGTGTCTACTGCTGTATTGAAAGGAGTGTTAGCACACTTGTCTTCATCATTGAAAACTCCATCTAAATCATCATCTTTCTGAGAATCTGAGCATCCTCCTTCGTCAACAATTTCGCCCATTGGAGTATTATCGCAATTATCCATTTCATCGGAAACTCCATCTTGGTCTTGGTCTTCTTCATCGCCTTCGATTGGACAACCAATTCCCGGAGTCCCATCTGGCTTTGTTCCATTGATTACTCCGAAATCGTAAGGGCACGCATCGGGATTATTTCCTAGCTGACTATCTCCCCAACCATCGCCATCTGAATCTGCGACNTGTGTAGGGTCTGCTGGGAAAGCGTCGGTAGAATCTTCTCTCCCGTCACCATCTGTATCCGTACATCCATAGTACGGGACAACATTTCCATCTACAGCAGAAGATGTAGAGTTGCCATGTAAATCAGGACAATTGTCCAATACAAGTCCNAGCCGATTAGAACCATTATCCAATTCTGTCCAATTGTTTGGATAACCATCATTGTCAGTATCAACGGCGGCTGCNGGGTTATTTGGGAACTTATCNGGCAGGGTTGCGCCATCTGANGAATTGTCACCATANCCATCGCCGTCAGAATCAGCCCATTGTGTTGGGTCGTCTGGCCATTTGTCTGCACCATCCTCGATATTCCACTCTCTAAATGTTCCAAAGTCAGAAGCATCTGATGCACCGTCGCCATCTGAGTCGACACAACCCAAGCGGTCGCGCCATGAATATCCTTCAATCCACCAGCATTTGTCTCCAAACTCAACATCGGATTCGTTGTCTCCGTATCCGTCATTGTCATTATCTTCCCATTGCATTCTATTGTAAGGGAATAAGTCTGGAACATTTACCTCGGTTACACCTAGTACTGTTACATTACAGCAGTCAGGCCCATGGTTGTCACCATATGAATCTCTATCAGTATCCAAAGCTTGTTTCCAATTAGTTGGATATCTGTCTCCTAGAATTCCATCGTCAACCCAACCGTCTTGGTCATCGTCGGCGCAACCGAATTGTCCCCACCAAGAGAAACCATCGTCGCTAACACAATCGTCGTTTACATCAGACCAACCATCTTGGTCGTAGTCATCACAACCGTGCCTATCGAACTTCGAATGCCCTAGAGTTGAAGGACACGCATCATTCTGTGGCCCTTCAGAGTTGTCACCATAACCATCTGAATCCGAATCTTCCCATTGGTTTCCAATCATAGGCAATTCATCGTGAGTATCTGGAATTAGATCTCTGTCAAGGTCGCTAACTATTCGCATCGACAAGAAATTGTTGGTTGAAGATTGTGAGTAAGCGAACATCAAACTTCCATTGTATGATTCAATAATGATTCTGTGTTCTGAAAGGATTGAAGGGAATGATGTTGAGGTTTCAAGCCCAGATTGAGAGAAGGTCCCTGTAGTCCAAATCAGAGGGCAGGGACACCATACAGATGTTTCGGTGGTGTGGGTGATATGCCAACGGTCGCTATCTACTAAGAAGTCAATTTCGATATCAGAATCTGGAACATTGATTGAATGGTATGTCCACACTCCAGAATCTTGGTAAACGATTCCTTGGTCTGAATTGTTTGAATCATAGAGCACATAGCCATCTCTCATCACCAGAGTATTGTTTGCATTATTGCTATCTTGTAACATCCATCTCTGGAAAGAATTGGTCCAGTTTCCACCAGTCAGGTTTCTCTCATATACTCGCAAAAATTCACCATCGAGGACTGATATGACCAACTTGTCGGCGATTATTTCCATTTCAAATGATGCAGAAATATTAGCTGGTATAACGTCAGAAACGGTGTGGTTTGTGCCATTGTATTCGACTAATTGGAGATATGTCGAGTTATTTGACAAACCGACTTGTGCGAACTTTAATTCATCACTAGAGGTCCAGACCGAATCAAAATCATCACCGAGAGTGGTATTCAAAATCGAGACATCCGACCATGAACCATCCAATGTTTCTAATCGCACCATATGATCATCATCATCAACATGTACCAGACGACTATTGTCACTAGAATCTATGTGAATTTCAATCGGGTATAGTACATCAATAGACGAACGTACAAGTGAAGTCGTAAATCCATACTCACCTTCAACAGTGTAGAAAATTGAAGAATAAGTTGGAGAGGTATGGGCCATTCTCTGCAAGCCTGTAGAATCTAGTATTGAGCCCATTTGCTTGCCTACGCCTGTTCCAGAATCCAAAGTTAAGTCGAGGGCTGTATTTCCGTCAGGTGTCATCGAGATTAATGCAGAACTGCCCGATATTGTTGAGGTTGCGAGGATTGTAGGCTTGCCAGCATCCGTGATTCCCATAACTGCTGAGTCAACGTCTGTTAGATACCTGTGATCCCATCGTCCTGCTGACGACAGCCCATCTGGTGTGTTTTCCAAGAGTTTGAGACTAGAGTTGGACAATTTGACCATCAGTAAAGGATTTCCACGCAGTGGTGTTTTCAATTCAAGTTCTACAACTTCATGATAGAACCCGAAGTTGTTGTTCTCCCAATCTCTTTCAGACATTATTGTGAGGACTGGGGCGAATTCGTCGCCTTGGGATAAATCCCTAGATGAGTAAAGAATCTCTCCCATTCCATCGCCGTCTAAGTCCATACCAGATAGCAAATTCAATCCGACGTTCTCTTTGACCGCCCCCTGAACCAATAATTGGGTATCAGAACGTGGTCCATTCTCTGAACCAAGGTATAGATTGACTGTCCCTGACTTTGAAGCAGATGGATACATCATGAAGAAATCATCATATCCATCCTCATTGATATCTCCTGCTGGTGAAACCGTGTATCCTAGTAATGCGTTAGCAAAGCCACCCGTTTCAGTCCAATTTGCCACTGGGCCGGTAGCTGAACCACACCACATGTGCACTTTACCCATATTTAGCACAGGCGTACTTGCATAGAGTTCAGTGATGATAACATCATCATATCCATCACCGTGTACATCTCCCACAAATGCCATTTCGAAACCATATAACTTACCTTGTTGAGCTCGTTCAAAGGAAGTGAATGGAATTGTATCTATTCCAGAATCGTTTCCATAAAAGAATTCGACTGATGAATATCCCGTAGGACTATCGGTATCTCCGCTGTTTGATATTACCATGTCCAGGAACCCATCGCCGTTTATGTCTCCACCGGCTGCGATTTGCCTTCCAAACATTGGACCATATTCTGTTTGAGTAATGTTGGCATGGAACACCATTGAACTTGAATTACCTTTGAGAATCATTACTAGGCCGTTCTTGATTAAGGATGCTTGCGCATTATCTTCGATTAGTTTGTCGGCAACGACTGCTAAATCATCACAGCCATCTGATTCGACATCACCAAGTGAAGTAAGAGACCAACCTAGGTTGTCATCGTCACTTCCATTCATTTCCCACCATGCAGCATCAGAAATTCCTGAGGATGAGCCCAATCTGATTGAAACGTGTCCGGAATTGTTGATCGCCATTCCAGGTTCGCTGGAAGCTATATCGTCAAATCCATCGCAGTTGAAATCACCGATTGCGATTCCAGTTCCCAGATTTGAATCGCTAAAAGAACCTACTAGGATTCTATCTGCTAGTGCGCCGACTCCGC
>PAJN01000046.1 GCA_002710205.1 Methanobacteriota archaeon
AACGGCTTTAGAATGGTTGGATATAACTCTAATGGTGCTCAATTACAAGGCAATACATCATCTACTACAGGTGTTAATATACCTTCTACTGCTTCATTTGATACATATCAACACTTTACAGTTAACTCAAGTGCTGATGGTACAATTAGTAAAACTGCATTAGTGTTTCCATCAACAACAATGAAGGCTTGTTTTCCAATGAGAACAAGTGGATATAATGCTCCGGGGTGGTATGGCTTAGATACACAGGGTCGTTTATGGTTGTGGGGATATCATTCTTCGGCACATTTTTATCAAGCTACTACAAGTGCTACAAGTTTTTATGGTGGATTTTTATATCCGTCGCCTTGGAATCATACAGAATCATCAGGCTCTAGTTATATAGGTAATACAGATATTGCAGTAGAAGATTTTATATCAATAGGTCATTACTATAGTGGTTATTGGTCGCATTATGTTCGTGCATCTGATGGAACAGTATATGGCTATGGTAACAACTATTATTATAATTTAGGATCAACAGTTAACACTAACTATAATGGTTGGTCTAGACTTAGACCATAGGAGAATGTAATGAAATTGTATCATACAACAGAAAAAATGATTGATATTAAACACCCTGAATCAATGAAGTCGTCTGAAGATTGGACAAGCAAACAAACAGACAATGCTTGGCATCAAAAACAGGTTTGGTGGTGGGGTGAAATAGATGGTAAAACTTATGTATCTTTTTCTGATGGGTATAAAACTAGCTACAATGGTGCTAATGAGTTTAATTTTACCAAGTCCAATGCTACAGGAGTCAAAGCTGTAAAAGAAAAATGGACTAATATTACTGAAGATCAACAAGCATATTTCTTGGACATTTCGTAAATGGACACTCGTTCTCTCAAAGCAATAGCTTCTGAGATGGAGGCTCACGAGCGTGAATGTGTCGTGTATAGAGAGATGACAAAGAGTGCAATTAAAGGATTAGAGTATCGTATTAAAAGGCTTGAACTATTGATCTGGGGTTCATCAGCTACTATTATAGGTATAATGGTAACTGTTATATTGAGTCTATTATCATGGAAAATGTAAAATTAAATTATAAAGTAATTAAACACAAAAGAAAAAATTACACAGTAGTTATTGAAGCTACATATTTTAATACAAGAGAAGATGCAATAGAGTTTATAGAGTCCTGTGCTTTTGAAACAGANGACTTTGTTTGGCAACGGGTACACTAATGATTGATCCATTAACAGCTTTTGCCGCCGTTAAATCTGCACATAGTGTAATTATGAAAGGCATTAAAGTAGGTAAAGACCTATCTAGTCTTAGTGGATATATATCTAAATGGGCAATAGGTGAAGCAAACCTTGATGTTAAAGCAGAAAAAAAAGGCAGTAGTATATTCGGCAAGTTTAGTAGTGTAGAAGCTGAAGCTATAGAAGCACATCTTCGTAAAGAAGAATTAAGAAATATGAGAAATGAATTAAGAGAAATCTTTTTGCTCTATGGATCGGCAGGACAATGGGAAAGATTGCAGGGGGAGATAGCTTCTGTCCGAGCAAAGAAAAAAAAAGAATTAAGAGAGTTAAGAGATGCACAAGAAAAACGAAAGACTATTATAATTAGTGCATTAGCTATTGCAGGTTTATNTATTTTTATCTATTATGAATTAAAAATATTGAAAATAATATGATTGAAGTTGACTTTGAAGATTTAGATACAATGGCAANAACAATGTGGGGTGAGTGTCGGGGTTGTGATACTGAAGGACAGATTGGTGTAGCTAATGTNATTAACAACAGAGTCAATGCTCGTAGATGGTATGGTAAAACACACAAAGAAGTATGCCTAAAAGAGTGGCAGTTTAGTTGTTGGAACGAAGGCGATCCTAATAAAGAAAAGATGGAACAGTTAAGTAGAACAGATCCAATATATATTAAAATGCTTGGCATAGGGTTCTTAGTAATGTCAGGTAAAATAAAAGACAATACACAAAATTCTACACATTATCATACTAAAGCAGTAAAACCTAAATGGTCATACAATGTTCAACCTGTTTGTGAATATGGTGAACATCTATTTTATAATAATGTTATATAGGAGTTAGAATGTTACCTTTACTTGCGCCGATAGCTAAATCAATATTCTCTACTGTAGATAAAGTAATTACATCTAAAGCAGAAAAAGAAAAAATTAAAGCTGAGTTACAGCANAAAATTATTACAGGNGATCTAAAAGAAATAGAGGCCGCCGCTACTGTAATACAATTAGAAGCACAAGGNANTTGGTTGCAAAGAAGTTGGCGTCCNATAATGATGTTACTCTTTGCNGNACTNATGGTTGCACATTGGTTTGGATTTACAGCACCAAACATTCCTGAGTCCGTGCAAAATTCACTACTAGATATTATAATGATTGGTGTTGGTGGTTATACTGTCGGGCGTAGTGCAGAGAAAATTGGACAACAATGGCAAAACAAAAACAAAAAACCATAATAGATTATCTGGAGGTAAAAATGTCAGGCATAGAGAAGGCTAGAAGGGTATGTGGCAAGGTTTGGGGTAAGATTATACTTCAAATTGCAAAGTACCCTCTGTACTCAGCTATAGGCGTTGTAGGACTAATTCTACTTTTATTCTACCTATAAGCTAATCATCTTCTAAATAATGTCGGTAATGATACCGATATTCTAGTGGTACAACTATAACTTGTCCTTTGTGATCTTTGATTGGAACTCCGTTCTCGTCAACTATTTCACCTTCATCATTAATCTTGTGTTTCATTATCTGCTTGTTTTAATATATCTATAAATAAAGGCAAGTCTAAACATACCATTGTTGTTCCGTGATCTTTGTGTAGGCACAGCAGGTCAGCACCAGACTTCCATCTTTCTAGCGTTTTAAATCCTGCGCCGTCCTTTCTTGCTTTTACTTCTACACTTAACTTGTGCCAAGGTTCTTGTCTTATTTCAATATCATAAGGGAAATCTGGTATCGCTCCGCTCATTGGTTGTCGTCTTGCTTTGATTCCATTTTTAACAAACTCTTTAACAAGTTTTGCTTCTACTCTGTAACCTTTGTCTTTGCTAAATTTACCCATCAATTACCTCCAATTTTACTTGGTCATATTCTTTAGCAATCCATTCATCATAGGCATTTTTTGCATCTGAATACTTTTTATAGTAGTCATCAACACCACCTACCCAAACAATATATTTCCAATTAGTTTTCATCTTTTCTCTCCGTATCAGATGGCAAGTCATCAAGATGTGTGTCTGTACCTACCATTTCTTCTTCTGTAGGTACACCCCACATTTTAGCTAACTTGTTTAGTGTTTCTTGTCCACCACTTGATAGTCTATCGTGATCCCAAAACAATTCTGCAATTAGCTGTGCAGTTCTATTTTGTTTTAGTTTAGTAATAGGTTCTATTTTAGTTATCATTTTATCTCCAAGTTTCTGGCACCAACACCTTTAATTAATTTGTCTTTCTTTACCAACTGCATACAAATTTTGTGTGCTTGTGAAGGTGAGGCAAAGGTAAGCTGTTCAGCGATCTCCTTGTACGAAGGACTAAATCCATACATCATCAAAAAATCTTCTACAAACTTTAAGACTCGTGCTTCATTTCTTGTCATAATTATATATCCTTTTATCTATTCTAAAGTCTTTAACTCTAGTACATTTCATTGCAACAATGTTTAGTGGAGTGTGTAGGTACTGCTCTTGCACACTCCACCAAGTAAAGATATCGCACTTGTGTTGCAATGGCAGAGCATACTTAACATATAGTTGTCCGTCAAATGCAATCCACAAAGTTACAATAAGGTTTTTAAACATTACAATGGAATGTCGTCATCAATGATTTCACCTATGTCAGCCATTGGTTTTGGCTGTTCTGTAGGTGCAGACATTGGCACACCATCAGACTTAGAGTCCATCAACTTCATTTCTGAGTTGAATCTATCTAAATGAATCTCGGCTTTTATTCTCTCTTCACCAGATTCGGTCTGCCATTTTCTGTATGTAAGTCTACCCTCCAATAAAACTCTGCTTCCTTTCTTAGTATATTTAGCTAAGATGTCAGCAATTTTATCGTCCCAAACGACACATTTGTGCCATTCGGTTTCTTTCTCGCCTTTCACTACTCTGTTTGTAGCTACTGACAACAAGGCATAGTTAGTACCTGCACCCGTTTGTTTAATTTCGGGATCAGCACCAAGGTTGCCAATGATTTGAATCTTGTTATACACTTTGTAGTTCCTTTCGTTTAGATTCATATTTAGCTACTGCCATTTGATACAATCCCGGATTGGACTTTTTGGCTTTAGCTATGTTTACTTTTGCCATTTCATAATATCCTGTAGCTTGTTTTACAGTTTTGCTACCCTCAATATTAGTAAGAAATGTTTTGATAGCGTCATCATCTGCAGATCCAATCTTCTGGTCTGTAGTATCAAACTCATCTTCTGAATACACAAAGCCGTGCAATCCAACAAGTTTAAGTATGGCTCTATCTACTGCTCTTTTTTCAGCCATTGCATATGGATAAGCAACCTTACTATTCTTAGGACTAGCTTCTCCGTAGGTAATGACTTTCATCTTGTCATTGTGAGCATAGCATTTAACTACTGCTATACCTTGTGCAGAATTAGTTTCTACTTCTACAATGTCATCAATAACAATACCTGCTTTAGCTCCAACAAGTTCGCAGTATTTATGCAACATAATTAGTACTGCTTTACCACCTCGTTTGAGTTCCCACAAAGCGTTGTCGGGTTTTAAATCATACTGTTTAAGTATTCTCGCTACCCTTGGTTCTATATTAGCCATCATATTAACCTCCTTTGTTTTCTTTGATGGTTAGGTGTCCTGCCTTTGTTCTTGATATCTTGATACCACCACCTTCAGCAAGACGACAGTTGGCAGGTATTAGTTCTTTCAATACCTTACCAACTGCTCGGTGTTGATCGTATGGAATTTTCGTTTCACGCCAAGTGTGTGCATTAGCTACAAACTCGTTGTTCTTCTCCATATCTATACGAATCATCTCATTTACTTTTATGTTGTCTGTATAATTGTGTACTATTTTTTCTGCTTTTATATTCTCTGGTTCTTTATCTGTAAGTATGTGTTGCTTCCAAAAGGTATCTTCCATTTCGTAAAGCATCTTTATGTAATCATTATCGTATGTTATTTCACACCATTCGTATCTCATATTACCAAAAATTACTGAGAGGTACGCTCTATCCATCATTGCAACTTGCATATAATGTTGTAGCTGAGGCATATATTTTCGTATAACATTTTCTAAAGTGTTGTTGGCATTGGTATGCTTACACTCTAGGACACAGATTTTGTCACTAACATTAACTAATCCATCAAGACTAGCGTGGCGAAATCCATCTGTGAAATCGTGTTGATTACTAGCTGATAATAGTTTATGCCCTGTTTCCTGTGCAAACCATAGCTTGTTTAATCCTTCTGTAACAATGCCGATCTGAACAGGTAACACCCGATCCAAGTTTGCAGGTTCTTGACGCCCTGTTTTTTCTAGCCAGAGTGTGTGCCAATCACCTTCCATAATGCGAATCGCATCTGAACCACCAAGTGTTTTAGGTCGCTCTACTTTTTTCTTTGGTTGCATATTATACTCCTTTCGTATTTAGTTTATAGCACTTTTGTACTATGTTTGCAAACTTTTTTGTCTTTAAATATGTATTTTCTATGAACAACATTCCGTGTTCGTATGGTGGTTCATAGATAGCAAGAAAGTCTGCAGGTACAGGCAACCTCCTGTACTTGTAAGTCTTAATTAGTTCTATTGTATATTGTTCTATTATGCATCTTGGGTATTTAGCTAAGATATCTTTGTATATTTTTAAACCAAGTTCATTAGGTACATCACACCCAAATGTAGAGGCACACATTTCTATTGCCGTGCCTATATATTTGGGGTCAGCAGGTTTCATATAATCTTTACAATCTAGTAATGCATTGTTTAGTCTATGTAAATTTAGTAGTGCTGCTTTTTCTGTAGCTACATACTCCTTAACCTTGTCCTCTTTTATCGCCAATAGCAAAGACATTATGTATTCGTTCACGGCGTTCTTCAGTACCTGCGGAGGTGTTAGAACTATTGGTCGTGTATTTTTTGGCACGGAGTAACCAAGATCGGAAAGCATAGTGCCAATCTGATTTAGTTGTTCCACTTGCCCGATAATGGTTGTTAAAGATTTTAAGTTCGTTTTCATAATTATACCTTTCACCAAACTCTTTTACAATCCATTGCTTAGTATCAAAGCTAGGTGTAAATCCCTTTGGTATTTGTGTTAAGTGAACATTGAGAATGATATTAAAGCCAAGTACCTGACACCAATTAAAAAAATTTATAGTGCTTGGTTGCTTCTTACCACATTCCCATAGTGATACAAGACTATCCGATACACCTAGCTTCTCTGATACTTCTTGAGAAGATAAACCTAAATGTTGTCGGCGTTCCTGCAAATCTTTGATTGCATATTTATACATAAGGACTTATCAGAATTTCACATTCGGAATATGATAAATCATCTGCACAACTTTGTCTAACTTCAAGGAACTTTGTGTTCTTAAACTTAGGTAAAGATAGCAATAACCTTGCATAAAATGGTTTGTGATTATTATTTATTTTGAATTTTTTATCAGTTGTATCTACCATTGTTTCCCAACGAACACGATTAATAAGCATTTCACTTGATAATCTTTTGTGTCCAAGGTGAACCATATCAGTAGCAAACGATAGGTACAGATCCCACACTCTTGGATTGTCTAAATGAAAATCAATGAACTCACAGGTGTTTGGCGACTTACCAAACTTTAAAGTTTTGCGATCAAACTTTAAGTTAACATTATACTTATCCATAATATACTCCTTTGTTTTAATGGATTAATAGTGGGCGTTTGCTCATAATTAGGTACGCCCAAACCTAACCAAAACAGGGGACACAAAATTTAGTAAAAATTAACCCTGTATTTGATACTATAAATATTCAGACCAAAATTCATTCCACATTTCTAATGTTATAGCATTATATTCTTCGTCGTGTTTAAGTGATGGCTCAATAGAACCTTCTGCTCTTGCATTCGGAAAAAGTGGTGATGACATTATAGTTGGTTTGAATGGTCGTACTGCATACCGGAACTCCTGAATAGTTTCAGACTCTCCAAGCCTTGCAACGACTTCATCAAAGATTTGATCTTCTCGCATAATATATCCCTTTCGTACTACTATTATACTATTAATATTCTACTATGCAACTAGTTCTTGCCATTGTTTTGAACCTAGTGCTTTAGCTACTTCATCTTCTCTACGCTTACGAATAGCATGTCCACGCTCTCCGTCAGTATGAGTAGACCAATATGTAAGAGCATTGTATAACGCCCACTTTGTATTACCAAGTGTACGACTCTCACGATCAAAACCTTCAAGTAATGTTTCTGTTCTTGTTACATTGAATGGTATTGAGTTAGATGAACGCTTGAATGTTTTAGCTACAGTTTGTTCTAAGAACTTTTGTACAGAATGATTAGTCAAGCGTATCTTTGCCCATTGATTGTATTCAACTCCTGAATCCATAAAGAAGTCAATACCTGTTTTTACACGATCCGTAATACTCTGAATGTTTACTTTCGTTGTATGTTTGAATCGTAAAGTAGAAGCATTGACAGGTGTTGTGCAACCATTCATACACCATAAGCGTAAGCCATCACATATAGTTGCGAATGCCCACGATTGGTCATATGAGTTGAAGAAGTTGATACGAAACTTTATGATATCATCTTTCTGTGGTTCAATGACAAGGTTCTCAAATGTTACAGATCCTCTCATCTTTGCGCCGCCTTCAAATACTTTGATATCTGTTTTGTAATCAAACATACCTGTCTTTTCAACGCCTTGCATAACTTTATCAACAACATCTTTGTGTGCTATTGGTTTGTATTTACTGCCGTGAATACCAAGAACTTGTCCGGTATCTGTNCGAACACACGCTCTTGCCATATCAGGAGGTACAGAATANTTNTGATTACCAAAATTATCTGTCCTGTTTAGTGCTTCAAGTTCCACCATTTCTGTTGGAAACTCGTAGTCTTGNTTAATATCATCTAACATTTTTACTCCTTTGTTTTTAATTAGATTTATATTATATTATAGTACATCATACTTTTCCTTTCGTAAAAGATCAGCTAATCCCTTTGCTTGTTCTTTAAGTATGACTAGAGAAGTGGTGATGTGTTCAAAATTACTTTGCGAAAGCTGTTTACTCTCGCACGAATCCAACGCCACTTCTATTGCACCTATACATTTTGTGATTACTTTCATTTCGTATTCACATTTGATTAGGTACTGCAATGAGTAGAGTTCCATATTCTGTTCCCACTCATAGCGTTCTTCAAGTGCTTCAATCGCCAATTATATTCACCTCCTTATTCTGTGGAAATAATTTATTTAGTCTTTTGAAAGAATGGTAAATATGTTCTTTCGGTTTACCAGACTCCTCCCAATGACGCCTTTCAAACTTGCTAAACACAGATAATATGTATAGCAAGTCATTGATTTGTTGTATGTTGAGTTTCATTTTGCAATCTTCTCAAGTTCATCTACAGCGTGTGCAATTTCTTTCATACGCTCGTCATACTCTGGTGCATACAATTTGTTTTCTATCTCAAGTAGCGATAGATTTGTTAGATGTTCCATAACACCATAGTAATGTTGTGCTAAGCCAAACTTACTGTGCGATATAAGATCATCAGCATACTTGCTTTGTATGATATCTTGATATTCGTTTGACATAGTTCTGAATGTATTGACACGATTNATNTCGTGCATAGTTTTTTGATGAANNTCNGNNTCATAATGATGTTNNTCTTCATCAGCTTTTAGATATTTAGACATAATTACTCCTTTGTTTAAAGTCTAATAAAAGTGTAACTTGTTTGTTCCCCACTTTTTAGGTGGTAGCCTTTCAGCGTTCAGTAGGTACAAGCTACAAAACCTTTAGTCCGTAATTTGTCTGTCCACTTTTCCGGTGGTAGCTTATATGTGGCATATGTTTACAGCTGACATATAAGCGTATAGTTGTTAGTAGGTACAAATTACAAAACCTTTTATTGTCTAACATACGACCTCTTACAGTTTCTGTGACCAACAATAATTGCCAAGCATAGGAATCAAACCTATTTAGTCTTGGCTGATCGCTCGTGGAATCTGATTACATATAACCACGCTAGTGCAACCATAGTGCAGGACTTGTATGGGGAAGGAAATTGTGAGTCCTGCATTATGGGTGCATATGTAGGGAGTGGGATGATGATAGTGAAGAGGTTGCCACCTGTCCCACTCCTGCGTATTACTGCGTATTTTCAGCTAACCACCAGATTAACTGCTGTATCATTTTCATTCCGTAGTATAAACCAAATCCCGAAGCAAACAATGATATACCATTGAACACAGGATTTAGATATACAATAGCAACTAGAATGAAAATGACTACTAGCTTATCAACAATTAAAGACATATGATTATCTCCATAAAAAAAGGGTAGCCATTTCTGACTACCCTATAATTATTATTTTTTTAGTGATTCAAGATACTCTTTCGCAGTATCCAATCTTTTTGTATTTGATTCTTCGTTCTCTTCATCAGAGGACTTAGGATCATATTTAAGACTTTCGTTTGTGATATCAGTAAACACAGCCGCCATCTCATCTTGTAGTGCCTTGTATCGTTCAATCCAAACTATACTGTTATCTACTTGGTCTTGCAGATAGCTGTAAGGCTCACGATTCTGTTTCCTCCTTTCAATTTGTTCAATCTTTCTTTCCATTGAACCTTGATGGGAGTAGATAACACTTGTCGGAAATTTACAAAGTGCTCGTAGAATACGCTTCTGCTCAATCTCCGAGGATGTAACCTTGACACTACCTGGATTAACAGGCTTGGTCAAATCATCTTCATCATTGGTGAATGGTTCTAAAACAGATGCTATCCCCTCCACACACGACATAAGTGATTTAAAGTTAATATCTTTTTCGTTTATTTTTTGTGTATTTGATTTAGACATATTTTCTCCTTTTTGTTAGTTAATATCAAAATCGCCACCTTCATTGGATATGTCTACACCTACTACAACAAGGCACATTTGCCTGAAAATGTCTGCCCAAAAAATTTTTCCAATTACCCAAGGAGTAGGGGGATTTCCCCCAGAAATCCATATCTTACTGCATCCCCAGATGCAGGAAGATTGACCTACGACTATGGGGAGTTAGGAACAAATTATTTGGGATGCCCTTCGTTGTAGTAGGTGTAGCACATATCCTATGGTGGCTTATGATTTTGATATTAACTAACGAAAAGGAACAGAAAATTGTCTAAATTAGATGCCAAAAAATGACGAATAAAGATATTAACTTTAATGAACGCCCCCCAACACACTACACGATATATATGGGGATAGCATCTGATTTAGAACCATTCAGCTGATGTTCCTTGATGATTTGCCGTTAATCCAAGTAGTGGAATGTTACAGCCGAGGGGCAGAAGCGTTTCCTAGAGCACGAAATTTCCGTCAGTTTATCTACTCCCAGAATGTTCAATGGAAAGAGATTGTCATACAAATTGTAGGAAACGAATCTGAGCCGTCAGCTATCTGCGACCATTATAGTAGTAACAGTATGGTTTGGCGATACAAGGACACAAGTGAATGGCAATGTGTTTACATCACAAACAAAGTCGCACCATATGAGCCTAAGTCCGATGAAGAGAACATCAAATCAAAAAGTACTGCGAAATATCTTGATGAACTAAAACAATTAATTATACCACAGGGTAGTCGGACTTGGCTTTTTTTTATGGGAGTAATCATATGTCATAACACAATGCCTTTCGGAGTATGTTGACTTTTTCAACGACACTTGATATATGAAGAGTATGTCCGTTGCTAAACAAAAAGCAAACACGATTACTCCGAAAGCCCGAAAACTTGTTGATACGCTCGTAGCCTCTGGTTGTACTATAACCGAAGCCTCCAAAGTAGCAGGATACAAGGGAAACAGTTCCAGAGTAAGTGCCTCCCGTATGCTACGAAAACCAGAGGTACAGCAGTATATGTTTGAGCAGATACAGAAGAACCTTGGTATGTCCGCCGTCAAAGCACAACATAGACTACTTGACCTATGCAGTTCAGCCAAGTCGGAGTATGTACAGTTGGAAGCATCTAAGGACATATTAGACAGGGCAGGATTTAAAGCACCAGACAAACATCAGCACTTGGTCAAAGGAGATTTCAGTATTAACATAGACTTGAAGTAACCCTGCCCTTGTCGTCAAAAGGTTTTCTTTATCTGCGTACATATGATTACTCAGCCAGATGGTGTTTTCTTGTCCCCCCTATTTCACCATAGGGGGGTTCAGAAAACAGATAGCTAGGCTGTATATATGTCCTACTCACTCATTAAAGTCTTTCAAGGTTCGTTGCAATTTTTTTTTTTTCTGTTAAGGTTTGATTATGGGTAGAGAAATAGATAAAAAAACTTTTAAAGAAAAGACCAGAGATCGTTTAAGAGATCAACAAACTATCAATAGAAAAAACTTGCCTTACAATCCTGAAGGTGGAATAAGAAAGTACACAAAGAAAGCTAAAAAATTTTTAGAACAAGGTATTGGTAAAGTTGGTACGCTTCTTGGTGCTAAGTTTATGGATGACTACACAACTAAGAGTCGTTATATAAATGATCCTAGTTTTCCTAAACAAAATCAACGAGCAGATCAATTAACAAAAGACATTAAAAATTCTGGTTATTATTTAACAAAAGAAGAACAGAAGAAAAAATTGTCTAATAAAGTTAAAAAACAAATAAAGAAAAAAAAGAAAAAGAAAAAAGAATGATTACATACTTAGTAGTATCCACAGTGGTACAAATAACTTTACACATAATATTTTAATGCCATCACCCGCTTGGACAAGAAAAGCAGGAAAGAATCCTAAAGGAGGATTAAATGCAAAAGGTCGTGCTTCTTATAAAGCACAAACGGGTGGTACATTAAAAGCACCTGTTAAGTCAGGTGATAATCCACGAAGGGCATCTTTCTTAGCACGAATGGGAAATATGCCCGGCCCTGAAAGAGATAGTAAAGGACGACCAACTCGTTTATTATTATCACTTAGGGCGTGGGGTGCATCAAGTAAAGCTGATGCAAGGCGTAAAGCCAAAGCAATGTCAATACGATTAAAAAATAAAAAAAAGAAAGGAAAGTAAAATGCCCGGATATAAAATGCCAAAACCAATGAAAAAGAAAAAGAAAAAAAAATAATGAAAGGTGTAAAACATTATACCAAAGATGGGAAACCTCATACAGGCGGATCACATAAAATGCCTAATGGGGAAACCCATTCAGGAAAAACGCATACTGCGTCAAGCAAAAAATTATTTCACTTTAAGGATCTTCCAAAAAACATACAAAGGAAGATACTTATCTTA
>PAJN01000047.1 GCA_002710205.1 Methanobacteriota archaeon
TCCTCCACGGCGGGCTACCACAGTCCTGTAGTGTAGTGGTCCATCATCTCGGGTTTTGGTCCCGGGGACGTCGGTTCGACTCCGACCAGGACTATCTTCAATCAATCAATTCAGTAGTATCTATCAAGACTGAAGAGACCTCAGAATCAAATGAATCTTCACCCAATTCACGACGAGTCTCATCGGGATCAATATACAGTGCAGCGACAATGAGTAGTGTTTCCAATACTGCAGCGATTAAGAATAGGGTTGGATAATCAAATCTTCCAGCCAATGGTTCTGTCAACTGGTAACCGATAATCGCTGATAGATTCATCATTGCCATGTATGCAGTGAACTGAGTACCACCAACTTCGCTCCAAGTTATTCGCATCATCAACGAGAACACATTGATACTAACCATAGCGAAAACAAATGTACGAACTGACCATATTGAAATCATGAATATGTTACTGTCCCACCAAGCTTCTGTTAATCCCCAAAATGCAGTAATTATCGCACCAGCGAGAGAGGCATAGATTATTACGGATTTGCCTCCAATAATCCTGCCTAAATGGCCACCTACAATATATGCAATCATAGTTAGAAATAGAATCAGACCACCTTTAGTAGCATTGAATTCCTCTTGGGACCAACCCAGTTCTCTAATGAATAATAGTGGCAAAACAGGAATCAAGAAGAATGAGAGAGACAAAACTAGACTCAAAAGTATTCCCAAGCGAGTAGATTTTAGAGAAAATGCTGTTTTCACATTGGCAATTATTTCTTTGAAATTTTGAGTTTGCTCATCCTTTACAATAAATTTCGAGCCAACATCATCACTCCAAGGGAATAACTTCTCACCAGGNCTCTCCCTCATGTACAAAGGAACCATCATTATTAGCATTAGTATAGGTATCTGCAGTACTATAGCACCTTTGATTCCTGTGAAACTGATTATTGCACCTAAGCCCGCACCGCCAATAATTCCTCCAACTATTTTGGAAGTGAACATGTAACTATTCACTTTCTCCAATTCATTTGTCTTGAGTACGTCTACTGCTAATGCATCTGTGCTAACATCTTGTAGAGAAGTAAATATGTTGTACACCAGGAACATGCCTGCAAGAACTAGAATATCGGTATCAGCATTAGCGTTAAAGCTCAATAGAATTAGAACTAGAATCATTCCACTCTGAGCCAACAATATCCAAGGCCTTCTTCGCCCCATTGGACGATATTGGTAACGGTCAATTACAGGACCCCAAAGGAACTTCAGAGACCATGGAAGAGTGCCTAAAGTAAGCAATAGAGCAAGATCTTTTGCTGCAACACCTTCGGCCGCTAGGAAAGTTACGAAAGTGACTGACATGAAGCCCCAAGGAATACCTTGAGCGACATAAAGCGCACAAAGTGTCAATACCCTTGCACGATAGCTGTCGACTAGTGTTTCTCCTTCGGAATCTGCTAATTCTGCTACAATAGTTTCAGGGTCGTCTTCCANAACTAGATTCATTTGNAAATCATCTCTGCGGATTGTAATGAATCCAACNAANNCNAACATTCCAATGAACCAAGGAGTGAACAATAAAGATGGGATTTCTCCACTACCTACCGACATAACCTCAGAGTCCTCATCGTCNGATTCATCCTCTGGTTCAGGTTCTGGTTCAACAACTGGAATTGGTTCGACAATAATTGTTCCAACCATNCCCAAACTTGCNTGTGGNTCACANACATATTGGTAGGTTCCATTTTCTCCAATATTGAAGGTGTAGGAATAGTCAACATTCCTTTCAGGATCNCCAGAATCAAACAATCCATTCTCCTCAACAGCATTGTGTGCTAAAAGTTGATTTTCCCAAAAGAAGTTGACTGTATCTCCTTCATTCAGCGTAATTGTATCAGGTGAAAAACGTAGATTGGTGCCATCAACAGTGACTACGATAACATCTCCTGTATCATTTTCTAAACTACTGAAAATATCATTCCGTGGCTCTTCTAGCGATGAATAATCACTGAAAGAATGTGAAATTGGAAATGCCATTAGCACTAGAAGCGTAGCCAAAATTGTTGACGCCACTGAACTTCGGTGCATGATTACCGGTGCTCACTGTAAGTGATAAGTGCTAGTAATGAATNTCAATCATTGATAACTTCAGGAGATTTTGCCAAATCTCTCGTGATATTCTTTTGATGAGACTCAATTGTGCCACCACCGATCTCGAGAAGTTTAGAATCTCTCCACAGTCTTTCAACGACATATTCTGCTACATATCCATAGCCACCCATGACTTGAATTGCAGCATCAGCAATCTCTTTTGCTGCGGTTGTTGCGAAGAGTTTGACTCCGTCGCTGTCCAACCTCTGCCCTGCACTTCCAAGGCCCATGTTGTTTGCAGTGTCATAGATGTAAGCACGCATAGCTCGATACTTTGCCCAAGACTCGGCGATGTATCGCTGCATTTGTCCAAAATCACGAATTTGTCGACCGAATGCTTCTCTGTCTGTAGCATACTTGTTCATTTCATCTAGTGAACGTCTAGCGATTCCTAAAGACATGGCAGCTAATGTTAGGCGCTCAATCTCAAGATTTCGCATCATGTGAATCATAGAGTCGCCTACCTCACCAACCAAGTTTTCTGCTGGCACAATACAATCTTCGAACACCAATTCAGCAGTGTTTGATGCTCGCATACCAGTTTTATCCATAATTTTCTGACCAACACTGTACCCAGACATTCCATTTTCAACTAGGAATGTAGAAATTTCTGATCGGCCTCTATCATTAGTTCCAGTCTTTGCATAAACCCATACAACATCAGCAGGTGTACCATCATCGTCAAGACAGCCATTTGTAATCCACATTTTGCGTCCATTCAAGACCCAAGACCCGTCATCTCTTTGGACGGCAGTTGTAGAAAGGCCCATGACATCAGTGCCTACATCAGGTTCGCTCATTGCCATTGCACCAATCCANTCACCTGAGCAGACTTTTGGAAGAATCCTGGAACGTTGAGAATCATTTCCATTAAACTCTAGATTATTTACAAAGAGCATGGAGTGAGCCAAGTAAGCAAGTGCAAACCCGGGGTCGCTTGCGGATAATTCCTCGTGTACGATGACTGTAGCAACCGCATCTAAACCTGCACCTCCAAATTCTTCACTCGCAGTTATTCCTAACAGACCCATCTCTCCAAGAGACTTTAGTAATTCAAGATTGAATTTCTCATCCCGATCATACTCAAGCGCTTGTGGCTCGACAAATTCTGAAACAAAATCACGGACCATTTCACGTAGCATCTGGTGCTCGTCACTAGGATTGGCTATATCCAAATTAATCCCCTAATCCAAGGGGAGGCGAATTCGCTTTTTTGTGTTCGGTTTCAAAGCGTAATTTTTCGNGCGCGTCTACGAGGACGATTTTCATGACCAACTGCAGGTCTAGATTTTGCTCTGCGAACTGCTCTGCGTGTTTTGGTTTTACGGACTTTTCGCGACACCTTTCTTGCTCTCTTACCAACATGTTTGAGGTGTCCCGACTCAATCTGTGGCTCTGCAGGAAGGTGATTGTCAATTCCTGCTCTTATCAGAACATCTTCTGCAAGACCACGTGGAGAAACTACTGTAGCCTCTTCGACTATTCTTGAAGCCATATGGTGAAGAGTGTCGCCATTGTGAACAATCGGCTGATTAGTCACATCAACCATTACGTGCTGTTGAATTTCAAGCTGTTCTTCCATTAATGAAACAAGGAAGTTTCTAGTTAAGTCTACTTGCTCTCGCTGTGACATATGCATCCCATCCGAACTGCAGGGACTCTGACGCAGTTATGAACTTTCGGCGAAGAGAGTAGCCAAAAATGTCGATTTGACGAACCATATTCAAACGTCAAAAATGGGGCCGTGACCGGGAATTGAACCCGGGCTGGCAGGACCACAACCTACCGTGCTAACCGCTACACCATCACAGCCATCGGTTACTTCGCTCCACCGACAAGCCGTATTTATCTCATTCCGTTGGAATTCTTGACTCCTAGTACCGTTCCATTCAAGATATATCACGACCGAGCGCCATCTATGCGACGCCTAACAGTGTTNGTTTTGATGATGCTAATTATGCCCGTAACCATGGCAGATGCCAGGAGTGTTCATTCTACAAGCACAGTAGATATGTTCCCTCAAGGTGANATGCAAGATTCATCAGACTGGGATTTCAAGAGGCATCTAGCTTTCACTGAGGAGAACAAAGCAGAGGATGGAGAATACGTAATGGGGATGGTTGCTGATGGCCACATGACCCTAGGGATTTCCTTGCCCGAGCATTTAGATCACCAAACAGTTTGGGCGACTTCCACATCTACAAACTCAAATGCTTCAATCGGCGCACCTGATGGAGCATACCACTATTCGACAGGACCTGACATAACAGTAGGCGGATTTGATGTTTCATCACTGAATAGTAATACCATCGAAAAAGTCGAATTAGTCGTTCACTTCGACATACCAGATGCGCTACAGCAAGACAAAACGCGCTTCTCAGTCATCAATAACGGAGTGCATGATTTAGTCAGAACTTGGAGTAACACCCAAGGCGGATTATACTACATGAGCAATGGATGGAGTATCGAAATCACTGATAGTGATAATTGGACATGGGAAGAGTTAGCAAATATCGAAGTCACACTGGATTACGTTTCGAATGGAGGGACTGATGATTCACAATTACAGGTCGATGCTGTTGGATTAAAATTGACCATGAGAACCCCCTGGTATGGAGCAGAAAGAGTTGTAGCTAGTTCTATAAATCAGTTTACTGATTGGCCAATTATNGATTTAGATTTATCTTCAGGGACATTAAGTTCTGTTTCTACAGCTCCATGTGGATTGGATTCAGATGGCGGAACTTGGACCACGGAAACCATCGCAAAGCCTGCAGGTCAGTCATGGGGAAGAATTCATTTTGACCATAGTGAAGATAATGGAACTGTTGACCTAGAATACATGGATAATCAGGGAGCATGGGTGCAAATCAATGAAGCAACTATTCCAGTTGTTTCTGGAGATTTACAACTTAGGTTTACAATTACTGACACCTGCCTTACTAAGGCATGGGTAGACATCAACGATCCTAAGTTGAAGTTGCAAGGCAATATTATGGGTGACGCAAGTGCAATGGTTGCAAACGCTACAAGATGGACAGTAGTAGTTAATGGACAAACAGTAGCAAACAACGACGGAGCAGTAATCGGATCATTTGATTTACAGATTCCAATAGGACACGTATTAGATTCATCAGATAGCGAGTTGGAAGTCAAGATCAAAGCATGGTACAATTGGGGTAATGATGGCTCCCCATCTACGATTACCTTACGAATAAACAGCATCGAAGTTATTGGAGCATACTCGATTGAGTATGACGAGGACCCTGTTTGCTCCCTAATAGGTTCACATGACCTGCAAGAAGACGGAGGAGGTTTGATTCTCCCCCTGTTGTCTAGGTGTTCTGATGACAGAACCGATGTTGANAATTTACTTGTAACATTCCTTAACTCAAACCCTGATGTCGTTGAAGTTGATTTGACTGAAGGCCAAGTTAGAGTCAAATTAGTCCCAGAAGCGTCCGGAGTTGCACAAATTACTGTCAAAGTAACCGATTCCGCAGGAAACTATTGGAGTGAAGTTTCGACAATTAATGTCGCAACAGTTGATGATAAACCAGTACTGGAAGAATTCCCATCTGTCGTCCCAGTTGAGCATGGATACGCACATAGAATTGCATTCGGATTGAGTGATTCTGATAGTTTCATCCAAGATCTCGTTGTTACAACTAATCGCTCTTGGGCTGAAGTTGACATGGCATCTAGAGAGATTATTGTAGACGCACCTACCCCTGGTTTTACCTCTGTATTAGTTACAGCTTGTGATGAAACCAGTTGTGTTGAAAGAATTCTTGATTTAGAAGTAAGAGCACTAGCAGAACTATTCATTGAAGAGATCAGAATTGATGATAACATCAGAGCAGGAGATATTTTCGAAGTCAAAGTTTTCGTACGCAATTCAGGTCAAGTAACTGCTACTATGATTGGAGTTAGATGCTCCGCAGACGGACAATCATTNGGNTCAGGAACGATACAAATGCTATCCCCTGGCCAAATGGGTTCAGTAATCTGTGATATGCAAGCACCTGACGGAGATGACAGCATAATTATCGAGGCAGAAGTTGACCGTGGGACTAATGTCGATGAGGTTGATGAAACCAATAATGTCGAAACCAAAACAATAGCGATTGGAGCACCAGTACAGGATGTATCAAGCACGGAAAATGACGATTCTTTTGAGATTGGCCAAGGAACCGTTTACATTATCGCTGGAGTGGTTTTAATGATGATAATTGCACTGTTTGGATTCCTCGCTCCTCCAAAAATAAAGAAACTTGAATGAGGTTGTAAAAAACACCCGGTTTGACGGATAACCGCAAAATAGGGGTTAACATTCATATGCGGAAGTATTCAGAATTGGATACTTCGCATGGGCTGTGGGGGCTCTTCACCATTGGTGACGAAGTCGAGTGTGGAACACATGAGTGAATTGAAAATAANAATTGAGACCGAAGAATGGGTCTATGAGGANTACGTCGAAGCGTGATCATTTTTTCCAACTGCGAGGATAAGTATCCTCTTTCATTAGAACACAGTTGGGCTTCGCAACTTCACCCTGAGTCATATCAGGAATCACCTTGCTAGTTTGGACTAGTTTAGCTAGTGCTACGGCTTCTCCTTTGATTGTAACTAAAAGAACCTCGCTTCCAACTCCTAAATCTTCAGGGATACTAACCACACCAGGTCGTAAAAGTGGTGCTCCATGAGATAATGCTGCTGCTGCGCCATCCTTAACTACAATTCTTGGAACCTCTGATAACATATCTTCAATTGGATGTAAAACTCTCATAATTGCAGTTTCATCTCCTTTCTCTTTCCATAACCAGTAAGCATCTGCCAACTGTTGCATTGTAATGGATTGTGACAAACTGAATTCTCCTGATGTTGGGCGTCGAAGTTCCTTCAATTCGACAGGAGTGTCCATCAACAAACCTAGGTCACGTGCCATTGTTCGAACATAAGTACCAGCCTCACATTCAATGTGTGTCAAGGCAGATGTCCCATCAAAATCAAGAATCTCAAAACGAGAAATCTTTCGCGTTCGAACCTGGACCCTGACTGCCGAGATTTCTGGGGGGACATTGTAGACTTTACCCCTAAGCATAGCCATATTCTCTTCCAGTAATTCTCTGTCAACTTCTTTTGAAAATTTTAGAACAGCCAAATATGACTTGTCATGAGTGAGGATTCTACCTGTGAGTCGCATAGCCTTTCCAGAAAGCAGCGGAAGCAATCCTGATGCAAAAGGATCCAGCGTACCTCCATGACCTAATTTGTCAAGCCCCATCATATCTCTGGCCCATGCACTTACTTGATGGGAAGAAGGCCCTGGTGACTTGTCTAGAAGTATGAAACAGGATTCAAGCAATTGGTCGATGTTTCTGTCTTGAGGACTACAGCCGTGCTTGTCCGATGTTTGAGCATCCTTATCTAAAATAATCATTCATTACCCTCCAAAATTCCCATGACTGCGTCAAGTACACCTACTGAATCCAAATCTGAAGCATCAACTACATGGGTGTATGGTGTACTATCTTCAGGATTTATCCCATACATTTCTTGATATCGAGCCAAATCGATCTCACTTCTTTTCCGATTGTCCAATAACGCTTCTTCAAGGGGTATTCCTTCCCTATTTACAACCCTTTGAGCTCGAACTTCCTCGCTTACATGAAGCCATATTCTAAGACAATCCAATTCAAGTAAATGCGCCCACCAGCCACTAAGGCGACTTTCCATAACTTCTGGGCCGTCAGGATTTAGCATATTGGATTTCAATATTTCATCTAATGATTTGTCAACAGAGAAATCGTTTGCACACAAATCTCCGAATTCTGCAAGATTCATGCCTCGATTCTTTGCCTCATCACGAAAGATTTGCCCCCCGTTCAAAGAACTCCAACCTTTGGCTTTACAAATTCCATCAACAAGTGTACTAGTACCACTTCCAGGATGTCCAGAGATGGTAATTCGTGGCAAAGTTTCACCGCCATTCATGACGGCAGATTTTGCAAATGTTAGTACTTGGACCATCTCTTTCTACCATTGTGCTTCCACATTCTGGACATTCTTTTGCATTGACTACAGAAGCACTGCTTTCTGCTGGTTTCGACTGATTGTTCTTCTTCTTAGGACCATTACGCCTTTGTTCACTTCGACGACGGCGTGAGTTCGCTTGGGAATTTCTGGAACTTTTTGGCGCACTAACCAAATGCAAAAGTGGTTCTTTTAGGCGCTCTCCTTCTGCAACAATTGGGTGTGACTTGTATCTGATCAACTTGATGTGACGGTCAACTACTCTTCCGAATGGAGCCGACATACAAATGTACACTGCTATCCAAGCTGGGAAAAACAAGAATTTTCCGGTTTCTAGTCCCCATTCAGGTGACCAAGGAAGAGAGACATAACTAACCCTGAAATCGTTTACAGTATTACCCATCCAAGAGAAGATTGCGATAATGAAAATCATCGTGAACATCATCGGCTTCATTGCCCCCATCTGGACACTCATTTGCTCAGGCATCATGTGCTGTTGTAGAGTTTGGGCCTTTTCCATTAGAATCGGGTCTCGTCCAACTCTAGCTTCATTCATCATCTTTCGAACTTGTCCTTGCCTGTGACCGATGTGGGCCTGAGCAATTGGATCCATGAACACGTTTCTCAAGGCAGTATTGATGAACATGGAAATCGAACCCAAGATTAGAACTGTAATTACAAACCACTTTTCATCGGGCAACCATCCTGCTAAAAATGGGTCTGCGTAATCCCCCATACTAGTACGAATTCCTTCAGACATCAGCATGAAGGTCATTACAATCATGAATAGAAGCATGAACATCATTGAACCGCCGGGAGGTGTAGGTGGAGGTGCAGATTGTCCGCTCATGCCCCTACGGGGCATATCCCATCGCTTGAACGTTGCCACACATTTGCACAAGATTGCGAAGACCTCAAACATATGAGGTATACTCGGCAATCATGGACGAAGCTACCAGGACATGGCAACATTCCCAACCAATGCCTATGCGGGGCTCTCCTTGTGTGGTAAGCGAGGCAAATGCTCTTGCATTTACATCAAAGATGCAGATTGAAAATCGCATTTTCCTTTTTTCTGATTCAGATCGAGCTATTCCTGGCGACTGGGACTACCTAGCAAGTGTTCGACCAGGAGTGCCACCTGAAGGTATTTTGTCCGAAGTCGATGCTTGGCTTCGCCAGTATCCAGATGCTTGGCTTGCAGTAGATATGCGAGTTGGAGTCATTCCTCCTGCTGTCCCTGACTTAGAGGAAATGCTTCGCACTTTCCCTAGAATTGTCATCGTGATAGTGTCTGACGACACTCGTGATCATCCTTGGCCACGCTGGGAATATCCGCTCTAAATGAATGCGTATCCACAAGCAGCACAAGTGATTGCCGACTTGGAACTCATTTCCGGACAGATAGGGCATGACTTAGTTTCTGAATCGTCCTCAGAAGCAGCATCTTCTTCAGCAGCCTCTTCTTCAGCAGCCTCTTCTTCAGCAGCATCTTCAGATGATTCTTCTACAACCTCTTCGGATTCGGCAGGTGCTTCTTCAACAGTTTCCTCTTCTGAATCTGATTCATCAGATCCCCAAGCAGCAGCTGCAGCCTCAATCTCAGCCTTCTTCAGGTATTGATTGTCATCATCGTCAAACTTTACAGCATGGCGAACGAAATCATCTCGGTGAGATTCATCAATACCATTTGCAGCCATGACTCGCAGTAGAACATCCTCTCTCCACTTGAATCCAGCACCAGGTGTATCGCCTTCGTCAGATGAGTCATCAGCGTCATCACTTGTCTCTGTGGTTGCAGGAGTGTCATCCTCAACTTCATCTCCGAATGTCACTCCGTGGAATTGGTTCAGTACTTCAGCATCAACTTCACCATCGCCTTTAATCTCGAATGAAACTTCTAGACGCTCTCCCTTTTCGACAACAGGTATTGACCAAACATTCTGTGAGCCATTTTCTGCATCAGAGGTTTCGATAGAAACATCATCTCTCTCTTTTCTTCCCTCGCCACGAACTGTCCAATCTTTCAATTCAAAGTTGGAAGGCAGTATGTCGTTGATACATACATCTTGCAATGCGGTATCTCCATTGTTTTCGAAGATAATTAAGACTTCATATCTTCCTTTGCCACCCATTGGCATTACAGACTTACCTGCAGAGAAGTTTCTGCGATGGTGCCTTACCTTCAGAACTGGAACTTCATCGACATCTCTAGTACATACAGGGCCGAATCTTTCTGCGCTAAATTCACAGCGAACTGGACCCGCAACTGCCTCGTTTCCAGGACTTGGGTCTGGAGCTACTAATGGATAAGTTATGGTTAGACTCTTGCCGGGTGCGAGACCAATTGGCTCTTTTGTACCAATAGTCATAGACAATGTGTGCCCTTCACCATCAGGACTTCGCATCTCTTTTTCGATTGAAATTCCATGAGCAACTTCGGCTTTGAATTGTTCTTCAGTCATGTTGCTGTTCCCAATCTTAACCGAAATGTCTTCAGCAGCAGGAGCATCGAATAATCCTGGAATATCATCAGTTATTCGAACCAAATTGATTGGAGATGAACCTTCATTCTTGATTGTAACCGTAGCAGATAGTTCATGTCGGCGATAAGATGGCAAAACAGTCTTACTGTACTTCTTTGCAACACTTGCATCCAGTACTTCAAAGGTAGAAGCTTCTAATTCCAAACTGCCTTCCGCACTGTGAGAAGCCCTTGGCAGTACAGTGTATCCCAAATCCCATGTGAAATCTGGTTTACCGTTACTTTCTACAGTAACAATGTCAGACTCCCATCGAGAATCTGGAAGAACATCTTCACGTACATCGCTGATGTCAAGAAGTAAATCTTCACTTCCTTTCATACTGACCTGCAACTTAACCAAATCAACAGCGAATGACGAACGATTTTCGAAAATTGTCTTACATTCCCAATTATCAGGCCTCTCTGATTCTACAGAATTGATGTATGCAAATCCACGGCAGAAAGCATCGAGTTCTCTAAACTCTAGAGTTGAGAGTGTTGCATCTGCTTTGTAACTGGCACTAGCCACTCCAGCGTTGATCGGCTTGATACCATCAACATGGATTGTTCCAGACAGACTCAATGTGCTAGATGCACCTGCTGCTAAATGTCCAACGTCCCAGGTAAGCTTACCATCTTCAATTGTAGCGCCACCAGTTGCAATAATGTTCAACTGTGAAGGAACTTCTCTAGTAACCATAACCTCACTTAGTGAAACTCCAGATAAATTTTCTACTTCGAGCTCCATCATCAATGGACCGCCGTCTCCGCCCTTGGAAACGGATAATGAACGCTCTTGTTCACGGTCTGGGTTAGTATCTAGCCTCTCCCTAAGTACAAGCATTCTGCTGTTCTTGACCTTGTATTTGGTGGAAAATTCCTTACGAGATTCTAGTTCGTCAACCTGTACATGGTCTCCTGCTAAGTCTGTGTTCACAGTGTTGTTTAGCATTACATCAATGTCATAGATTCTATCAGATTCTGAAGGGTTTCTAACCTTCAAGACACCCTTTACGTCTTGCTTGATTATCTCACCATCAGAGGTCAACTTTGAGGTTTCAACTTCATGAAGTGAACCTTCTAGTTTGTCTCCAGGAACATCATCAACATCGGATGATTTGCGGATCTTTGCACCTGCTGCTACGAAGTCTTCGTCGACCGGGGTAACCGGCGCTAACGGGTCAATAACAGGGATGTCTGCTTCCTCAACTGCAACTTCAGCAGGAGGAGCTAGTAGTGGGTCTGCCATTGGCGCTGGTGGTGCCAATAGGGCATCTGCGGCAGGCAATGCTGGCGATTCTTCCTCAACTGGGGCAAGTAAATCAGCCGGCGCAGGTGGCATTTCTGGAGGTGCTGGAGGCATTTCTGGTGGAGCCGGTGGCATCTCTGGTGGAGCAGGTGGCATCTCTGGTGGAGCAGGTGGCATCTCTGGTGGAGCAGGTGGCATCTCTGGTGGAGCAGG
>PAJN01000048.1 GCA_002710205.1 Methanobacteriota archaeon
TTCTTTGCAGGGGCCTTTTTCGGCTCCTCTTCCTTTGGTTTTTCTTCCTTCTTAGGTTCAGGTTGAGGTTGCGATTTTGCCAGAGCATCTTTTGCTCTTGCAGCAGCGATTTCAGCTTCTCTCGCAGCCATTTCTTCAGGAGAAATATTTGCTTGCGCAGCGAGTGCCTTTCTTCGGTTTTCACGAGCCTTGCGTTCTAGTTGTCGGTGTCGTGCTCTCTCGATGTTTTGTACCATGTACATAGCATCGTGCTCCAGTAGTGGTGAATCAGAAATCAATGTCATGTCTAGCCATGCACCTTCTTCAATAATAAACTCAGCAAGGGGTTCAAAGTTTAGGTCAGATTTCTTGATTTGAGTGTAGTGCATTGCATTACCCATTCGGTGTTCTACTCCAGAGAAGTGACAGTAGAACTCCTTGGTTCCAATGGTTTCTCTTACTTGGTCAAACAATTCTCCATAGTCTTCAGATGTTCTTAGTCTGCCATGACCACGGGCGTGAATGTGAGCAAGGTTGAGGACTGGAATTGTGCCTTCAACGTGGTTTACAACCTCTAGGACTTCTTCCAAACTGCCCCACAACTCTTGGCGACCGCTAGTTTCAACTCCAATTTTAGAAGGGGTGCCTTCCTTTAGCCATGGGAATACAGGATAGAGATCTTCATCATCATTCCAAATTTCTCCAATTCTTTGAACGATTCCTTTGAACACGCTTGCAACTTGTCCGTTAGCTGCTTCCCCTCTTCCGGTTTCTCCATAATGCCCTGCATGCAATGTAATGTGCCTTGCATTGATGGTTTTAGCTGCTTGTAGAGCGGCTTCGATTTTTGCCAAACTTCGGTTTCTCTGTAATCGGTCTCCTAAGAGTTCAGAATAGTATGGACCGTGGATGTTCATTTCGAATCCTGCTTTGTTCGCAAGTACTCCTGCTTGCCAATACTGTTCGAAGTGCTGTGGCGCAACCATGCGCACAGTTTGGACTTCCATTGTCTCTAAACCTAGAGAAATAATGTCGTCCATTCCTTCGACGATAGTACGCCCTTTACATGATAGTGGAACTCCCGCTGGACCTAACTTTACCGGCATAACCCACTCCCCGCAGAACAGGCCGAAGGGCTGCCCTATGTTAACCCCTTTCCGTCAGAAGTGGAAAAACAGGGTAAATTTGCATGGATTGGTTTCATTTGTGTGAACCCGGCCGCCTCCAACATGGAGCCACATGTTGAGGCGGCTGTCGCGGCCTTCCGTAATGGAGACCCTGTCTGTTTATTTGATGCAGAAAATCGCGAGGGAGAAACCGATTTGTTGTTTCCTGGCCAATTTGCAGAAGCAGCAACAATGAGGCAACTCAGATTTGATTGCGGTGGCTTACTATTCCTCGCTATTGGGCATGAAGTAGGAGAGAGATTTTCTCTACCTTATCTACAAGATTTGCATATGGATGAGAGGTTGATGGCAGACCATCCTGTATTAAGAGAACTGCAAACAGATGATTTGCAGTATGATACTCGTTCAGCATTCACTCTGTCTTTGAATCATCGTGACACTTTCACGGGGATTACAGATAGGGACCGTGCATTGACTACCAGAAGGTTTGCAGAATTATTTTCTCAATTGGAAGATGGCGACAATGCATTAGAGATGTTAGGAAAGGAATTCAGAACACCAGGACATATCCCAGTTTGTCGTGAAGCTGAAGGCGGGCTCAATAGAAGACAGGGGCATACTGAACTAGCAGTAGGGCTAGCAAGACTTTCCGGAATGGTTCCTGTGGTTATAGGAGCCGAGATGTTACAGCCAGATGGCGATTTGGCATTACCGGTTGATGATGCTAGAACATGGGCTAAAGAGAGGAACATACCATTCCTTACTGGAGAGGAACTCATTAAAGCGCTGGGCCTCTAAGATTCATGCCTGAAGGGGAAGATGCAAGATGACCAGAGTGATGGCAGTAGGCGTTTTTGACCTATTACACGCAGGTCATTTACATTACATGGAACAGGCAAAATCTCTTGGAGATTATCTGGTGGTTGTTGTAGCACACGATGATACTGTTCGTAAACGTAAGCACGAGCCAGTCACTGGCCAAGATTTACGTCGCAGAATGGTTGAAGGTCTTAAGCCGGTGGATGAAGCGGTTATCGGTAATCCTCCGGATGTTCCAATCTTTGATATTCTACCTGCTGTTAAACCAGATATTATTGCCTTGGGTTATGACCAAGAACATGCGGAGGAAAGGATTCGAGCCTCTCTAGATCAAAGAGGACTAGGCCATATCAAGGTAGTTAGGGTCGAAGGATTATCTGATGATCTTGATGGCACAAGAAAAATAATTGCTAGAATTTTGGAACTTTCATCGAGCAAAACCCAATGATTTGAGGAGATACAATGTTCACAGGTATAGTAGCTGGAACTGGGAAGATTTCCAGTATTGCCGGAGATGATGTAATCCGCTTCGTCATAGATTTCTCTTCAGTTTCAACCGACGGTTTAGTAACAGGAGCATCCGTTTCAGTTGACGGAGTTTGTTTGACTGTGGTCGAGATAAACCCTCCTGAAATTTCGTTCGATGCAATCCCTGAGACTCTAGAAAAAACTACTCTCGGCTCCAAACAAGTTGGAGACAGTGTAAATCTTGAAAGGGCCCTAAAAATGGGCGACGAACTTGGTGGGCATCTTCTTTCAGGGCACATTATTGGCATGGGTAAAATCTCAAACAGAGTTGCTGGGGATGAAAATCTAGATTTGATGATAGATTGTCCAGAAAAAATCATGAAATTTGTTCAGGAGAAAGGCTACATTGCGATTGATGGCATCTCACTGACCATCGGAGAAGTAAATGAAGGCTCGTTCTATCTCCATTTGATACCGGAAACGATCGCATTGACGACGATTGGTAGCAAGAATTTAGGAGATTCAGTGAACATTGAAGTTGATTCAATGACTCAAACAATAGTAACAACAGTTGAGAGAATTTTGGAGGCCAAATCATGACGAACATTGCAATTATATGTGGTAGTTTTCACAAGAATGAGATCGAGAGAATGTTAAGCCTAGCACGAGACCAAGCCGAGAAAGAAAACCTAACTATCGCTGAGGTAGTTTGGGTTCCTGGGGCAATGGAAGTGCCACTTGCCCTTTCCCGAATAATCGGGAAGCCAGAAATTCATGGTGCCGCTTGCCTCGGAATTATCGAGAAAGGCAGCACCCAGCATGGACTAGCGATGGGCCAGGCTGTTCTGAGTTCGATCATTGATTTACAACTTGAAACAAACAAGCCGATTGGCTTGGGAATTATTGGTCCAGGAGCAGAACCTCAGCACATCGAGCCAAGACTGGAACCACATGCTAGAGCAGCTATCTCTGCAATATCTTCCATGCTCTAGGTCTTAGTAGAACGTGGTTTTCTCTTCTGAGTATTACCCACCAGATTCCTAGTAGTGCGAATAATTGTGGGAACCAAAACCACCACGTACTCCATCTTACTCCATCGAACGCCAAGTCGCTGAATGGGTGTAAAAACGGTGTAGGGAAAAATCGAAGGGTGTGTCCAGGGATGTCGATTAAAATGTGGAAAAACCAAGGCAGAACAAAAATCCATGCCATATATCCTGGTTTTTCATGGCCTCTAGACTTTAGGAAATAGTAAGCACAGCCGTAAAGGAATGCAACGATAGTAAGCGAATGGGTCCATTGGTATATCTCCCAAGCGAAAGGCATGTCAGAAGTTACGGTATCATCATCAACACTAGTTCGGGGTATGCCATTGGACATCCTGTAAATCGATGCAGGAATAAATGCCAGTAAATCGGGCAGTACTCCCATTGGGCCACTAATCTTCCATGACACCTTTTTCCGAGTGAGGGCTACGCTCCACAGCCAATGAGAAAAGATGTCCATGTTTCCTCCGTATCGAAGTACATTCATGAATTTTGAGAGAAAATGTTCAAGGAGGTTATCGCCTTGGAAGAAAGCATGAGCGACGACATTCGTAATGTGATAATCATTGGAAGTGGACCTGCAGGGTACACTGCGGGCCTGTATACCTCGAGAGCGATGTTGGAGCCGTTGATGTTTGCGGGTTACATGTCTGGAGGACAGTTGATGCTTACAAGCGATATCGAAAATTTCCCAGGTTATCCTGAAGGAATTGGAGGTCCTGAAATGATGATGCAACTACGAGAGCAGGCTGAAAGATTTGGTCTTGAAGTTCAAGATCGTAATGTCGAGAGAGTAGATTTGTCAGAGCGTCCATTCAAAGTTTACACAGAAGGCGAAGAGTTCCTTACTCACTCGATTATTGTCTCAACTGGTGCCGAATCGATATGGTTAGGTGCTGAGGGAGAAGAAGAGCAGAAAGGACGTGGGATTTCGACCTGTGCAACCTGTGATGGTGCCTTCTTCAAGAATGAGGAAATCCTTGTTGTAGGTGGAGGAGATTCAGCTATGGAAGAGGCAACATTCCTAACACGATTCGCTTCAAAGGTTACTTTGGTTCATCGCAGAGATGTATTCCGAGCATCTCAGGTAATGTATGACCGTGCAGCTAATCACGATAAGATTGAGATTCGTACTTTCAGACAGGTCACAAAATGGCTATCTGATGAGTCTGGACTAACGGGAGCAGTTCTAGAAGATCCACGTGATGGCTCGACTGAGGAAATTGCAGTCACAGGAGCATTCATTGCAATCGGACACACGCCTATCACAGGATTCTTGGAAGATCAATTAGAGACAGATGATGAAGGATACCTGATTCACAAGAAGCATACAATGACTAGCGTACCAGGTGTTTTCGCAGCAGGAGATGTTGTAGACACCAGATACAAGCAAGCAATCACAGCAGCAGGATTAGGATGCCAAGCAGCGATTGACTGTGAGCGTTGGTTGGAAGATAATGTACACTGAGGAATTCAGATGGTAGATTTGGACCGTCACTCTAGGCACATTTTGTTGCCTCAAGTCGGTGCAGAAGGACAAAAGAAGCTTACCAATTCACGAGTTCTTTGCCTCGGAGCAGGTGGTTTAGGCAGTCCAGTCATTCAATATCTAGCAGCAGCGGGTATAGGTCATCTTACGATTATTGATGATGATTTTGTTGAAATCTCAAATCTCCAGAGGCAAGTCATCCATCGAACTTCCGATGTCGGATGTCCCAAAGCACAATCCGCCGAGCGTTTTGTTAACGACCTTGATCCAAACATTTCCGTAAATGCAATCAATGTGCGAATTGACGAAAAAAATGCAAGAGAATTGTTTGAGGGCCATCATCTAATCGTAGATGGCACCGACAATATTCCTACAAGATATATTATTGATGAAACATGCAGAAATTTAGGAATTCCTTGGATATATGGTTCGGTTTATAGATTCGAGGGGCAGGTGTCAGTATTCAATTTCAAAGGCGGCCCGACCTACCGAGATCTGTTTCCAGAAGCACCCCCTAATGATTTGCTACCATCTTGCTCTGAGGCAGGAGTATTGGGTGTTTTACCAGGGCTGATTGGCAGTTTACAAGTTAATGAAGTAATCAAAATCATTGTTGGAATTGGAAAACCATTGTCAGGTCAATTATTGATTTATGATGCGCTTGATTCTACTCAAAAAATATTGAAATTTGGTAATTCAAGCAATGAACATGTTGAAGAGCCAAGCACCTCTCAATCGCAGATAATGTTCCACGAAATCGACTCTATGAATGCGATTACAAAAATGAAACAGGGTTGGAGTCCCTATTTTATCGACGTGCGTTCACAACAAGAAAACGATGAGGCTAGAATTGCTAAAGCTGTTGATTTGTGTCCCCACACAGAAATTTTGTCTGCAATTGAGAGAATACCAAAGGATGTAGATGTTCTAGTTC
This sequence comes from Methanobacteriota archaeon, assembly GCA_002710205.1. Taxonomy (GTDB): domain Archaea; phylum Thermoplasmatota; class Poseidoniia; order Poseidoniales; family Poseidoniaceae; genus MGIIa-K1. Next base: position 5,863 of record PAJN01000048.1, read on the forward strand.
ATTGCCGCTCAGGAATGCGTTCTCAACTTGCTATTATGCTATTGATTGAAGCAGGTTATGATGGTGCAAAAATGTACAATCTATCCGGCGGAATCATCGGGTGGGCTGAAGTCGACCCTGATGGCATCATTCAGGGCTCATGAACATCGTAAATGGGTCAACCTTCAAGGTGTTAATTGTCAGACAGTAGAATGTGCCGAAACTCATCGTAGCCGACGAGAATGAAGGTCGGCGCAATCTGCTAGCGAATACATTGGAGCGGGCAGGCTATGATGTGACACGAGCAGGGACTCTTCGTCAAGCGGAAGGAACGGCATTAGCAACCATGCCTGAAGTAGTTCTTATCGATGGTGAGTGGAAAGTCAGTGATGCAATCGATGCTTCGCAGAGATTGATGACAGATCCTGAATTCGCTTTCAAATGTAGAATTGTGATTCTTTCAAGAAACACATCTAGTGACTATTTGACATCTGCAGCCCGTGCTGGGGTTAGCGAAGTAATCTCAAAACCGGTTGATATGAACAAGTTGTTAGCACAATTGGAGAAGCATTCCAAGAAACGGTTTGTGCCACCTCCTGCCGAAGTAGCAAATGCAACCGGGACAGGTGGTGGAGGAACATTCGATGTGTCGATGGTCATGAGTGACGGGAAATGGGCACTTCCTATGTTGAAAGGAATTGTTACACCGGAAAAAATCAATGTTGATTTCATCAATGAAATTCTTGCTCAGTTGGGCGAAGAGGGCATCGAAGTCGATGAAGGTTTAGATCCATCATTGATGTCAAATATGCTAAGAATTGCTCTGAACAGTATTGTTAGCGATATAGATTCGAGTGAGACTTCTAATCAGAACCCCGCTGGTTCTTCTTTGCCTACAGCGAAAAAAAGCGCAAAGTTAGGCTCAAAATCCCATGTCAAGAAAGTCGGCGGCTCATCCATGGAGGAAATACTTCAAAACCAAGCTGACGGAATCGCCAATGATATCGAAGGCATGATGGATAATATCTTGGATGAAAAACCTGAGATGGTGGCTTTAATACCCGACAGGGAGCAAGTTGTAATTGACCCAGCAGTTCTGAAATTCACAAAATTAGTCGCTGAAACAGCGCATGAATTGATGTGGGATATAGGCCGTCCTGGGAATGTCAGTGATCTCACACTGATGACAAGAATAGAAGACGTAACTGAAATGCTTGGTGATGTTATCTCGTCACTTCCAGAAGGGGATGAAGAGGAATGAATGACTCACAGAAACGTTGGGCGTTTTGGGCGTTAGCAGCAGCATTTCTAGTCGATTTCCTAGGATATGCATTCATCGTTCCGATTCTTCCTTCGTGGAAACAGGAATTTGCTCTCTCTAATACAGAAGCCACCGCACTGGTATCTTTGTGGGCAGTTCCTTTGTTCCTTTTAGGCCCAAAGACAGGCAGAATCACTGATAGATTAGGTGCAGGGAGAACCATTCTATTTTCGTTGTTCAGTCTTACAATAGCATCTCTATTGTATCTTGTAGCAATGGAAATTACATTCGTAGACGGTTTCATAATTTTAGCAATCGCAAGGCTGATTCATGGTGCTTCTGGTGCTGCAATATTGACTGCTGGTTTTGCAGCAGCAAGTGATATTTGGCCAATGAAATTTGGAGAAATATCGGGTAAATTAATTGCCATGGCCACCATTGGTGGGCTTCTTGGTCCGGTTATTGGAGGAGTTGCTTACACCCTTGGACCTCATTATGCTTTTATCGGACTAGCAGTAATTACTGCCACAATTATTCCTCTTGTTTATGTCACTACGAAGGAACTAGGCATGGGTGGTGAACCTGCTCAAGGCTCTGTTCCGCTGAAGGTTTTCATTCAAAATCCGGTTCTATTCCGCATAGGATTACTCGTAACCATGACTACCTTGGCCACAGGCGCACTTGAGGCCGGAGTTCCTCTATTCTTGGAGGAAAACCTTGGCCTGAATGCAGCTTGGATCGGCGCTGTGTTGCTAGTGATGGTAATCGCTCAAGGGATGGGTGGTTGGATTTGGGGCGCCCTTGTGGATCGTAACGGTCCGGTTCGCTACATGATATTCGGATGGTACATTGTCACAATTGCAATGTTAGCAGCAGGTTATGTCGCTTATTCAATTAGCGATGCGGTTCTTGCGGCATATTGTATCATAGTGATTTTAGGAATTTTCCAATTTGCAATTTCTGCAGCACAGGTCCCAATGTTACCTATGATCGATACAGCCACTTCACAAGTCTATGGCAAAGGTGGAGCAGGATTGGCATTCGGTGCCTTTGGTACAGCATGGGCTGCTGGAACAATAATCGGTCCAATGGTAATCGGGCCTGTATACGATTATACCAGTTCTTGGGGAATCACTCTAGGGATATTGGCAATTCCTATGTTTTGTGGGCTACTGATCACTCTTGGCAACCGTGATTTACTAGCAGAATGTTATGATTCTGAGATGTCTAAACGTCATGAATCAGAATAATACTCAATGGCATGGCTGATAAGAAACATCCTGCTCGGAGTAGTGGGATGAACCATGACTCAAGGACAGATTCCGCCGATTCGTGGTAAAAATTGGAGGCCTGATGGCGCTCTTGAATTCGTTAATTCATTACCTGCAGATGCAGCTAAGAGCGAATTATTGCGATTCGCCGCAGAGAGGCATGATGGTCATTTGCAATTAATTGGCGCAGTATGGGATTTTGTCCATCGCGACGAGCAATCGTTTGATGGGGAGCAGTGGCACGAATTCTCTAATCGTTTTATCGATGCCTTAGGGCAGGGCCTTTCTGGGAGAACTAAAGTCAAGGGATTAACTGAAGGAGAAATAATCCCTCGTAGAATTGCTGAAACCCACCTAGGTCGTAGAGCAGATAGATTCCTAATCGACATTACACTTTGTTTGCGCAGGCTAGCCCATTACATGTCTGTAAGCAATGATATGCGCATGGAATGGCAAAGAATGATGACTAGGACTAGAAATCTTGACACTCATCTCAAGGAAATTTTCACCGTAGGAATGGATACACCTGACGGAGGTAAATTCGGAGGCAAAGGTTTCCGTTCAACTTGGCAAGAAGCATGTGTTGCTGTCGCTACTGCATTGAAGCGAGAGCCTGAAAACCCTCCTGGGTCACCCTATCATGGAGACTTTGTCGCACCCATGATTCGTGATATTGGGCTGTGTATGGCGATGGGAGATACCCCCGCAGACCTGATGACTGCACAGATGGGCAAGGTCGATTCAGTAATGAATGGTGGAATCGAAGGTGCAGGTGGTAGAGATTTGCACGTCGGATGCTTCCACCGCGGAGTGCTTCCCCCTACTGCCCCGCTTCCTATTGCTAGTGTGACTATGACTGGAATGGCTCTATCTTCATGGAAGAAGAATGAGCAACGTTTCCATGTAGCTTGTATCGGAGAAGGTTCTTCTTCATCTGGAGAATGGTGGGAGGCACTGAATCTTGCTGCTACCAGAGGATTACCAATTTCTTACATTTTGCAGAACAATCAAATTGCTCTTGATACGCCTCCTGTGAATCAGTCCAATGTGGAGTTATGGGCAGACAAAGCAGTAGCAATGGGAATGCCATCGTGGACAATAGATGGTTCAGACCCTGCTGCTTGGCATTCGTCCGTAGCATGTGCTAGAGAGTTCTCAATGTCTGGAGCAGGCCCGACATTGATTCACGTTGAGACCATGCGTGGCTGTGGTCATGCACATCATCACGATGATTTGTATCTCGGAGCACCTTCTGGAACGCCACCAGGATATGTAGACCGCGAATTACTTTCTTACTGGGAGGCTAAAGACCCTATTCCGACACATAGGGATCTACTTCTCTCGTTAGGTATTTCTGAAGAAGAATTAGAAGAAATGGAAACAGAAGAAGGCGATTTAGTGGATTCAGCTAGAGAGCATGTTGAATCGATGGATTGGGCAGATCCTAAGACGGTAACTAAGGGAATAACTACCTTGCATGATGCAGATACTCACGAAGATCACCTAGAGCGCCTATCTAGCAGTTCAATACATGGAGAACAAGAAGCAGTACTTGGAGTCGGCGAGTGCTTACTTGAATATGCAGAGAGTGGGGGATGGACTTATTCCAGAGCAATTCAACAAGCCATGTGTGATATTGCAGAACATTATGGTGATTCTACAATTTTCATGGGAGAGGATATGGAAGTTGCTGGTGCTTTTGGAATGAATATTCCTCTCAAAGCAAACGGTCACCAAGATAAGTTACTCGATATGCCTCTGTGTGAAGCGGTGATCATACACTCCGCAACAGGGGCTGCTCTAGCAGGGATGAGGCCTATGGCTGAAATTCAGTTCGGAGGCTTTGCAGCATTAGCTCACAATGCACTCCTGAATAACGCAGCAATGCTGCGATGGAGATGGGGCGCTAATGTGCCGCTTACTGTAAGGGTTCCACTCGGTGCTAAAACGCGCAGCGGGCCATTCCACGCAAATATGATTGAATCATGGTATGCTAATGACCCAGGTTTGGTTGTAGTCGCTCCAGGTACTCCTCAAGATGCCTATGATTTGCTAAGAGAAGCAGCAGAATTAGAAGATCCAGTATTATTCCTAGAGCATATCGGATTGTATGGTCTTCGCGGAGGTATGACCGGTTGGGGTCAAAATATCAATCAAAATGTTGATACTAAGCCAGTCAAAGATGCAATCGATTCTGGAACTCGTCTGAAGATAGGTAAAGCAGGAGTTGTTAGAGGAGGTAGAGACGTTACCTTAGTAACATGGGGGGCAATGTTACACATTGCTAAACAGGCAGCAGATATTCTCTCAAAAGAAGATATTGAGGTAGAGATTATTGATGTCCGAACCTTGATACCATTTGATGCTGAAACATGTGTGTCAAGTGTTACAAGAACAGGAAGATTAGTTGTACTGCAAGAAGGACAATGGTTTGGAGGGATTGGGCATTCAATGCAATCCAGAATAATGGAAGAAACATTCTACGCATTGGAATCCGCACCTCTTGTAATCGGTGCCTTAGATACTCCAGTTCCATTCGCACCTCCTCTGGAAGACCATACTGTTCCGGGCCTAGAGCACGTAGTCAAATCTCTTCGTCAAGTGGTTCAGGGATGAAGTTCGCCAACACCGCTCCTATAACTGGTGCAACGGTATATAGAATTAGATTACCTTGTCCAGTCACAATATTTGGGCCTAAGGTCCTAGCCGGATTCATACTTGCTCCAGTGAATCCTCCAAACAAGAACGCCAAAACTGTGACCATCGAACCTACTCCTAACGCGAGAAAGAAAAGGTTGGCCTTCTTTCTAACTAGGACATGAATGGAATACATGAGAAGTAATGTGATTGCAATTTCTATTCCCCAGGATTGACTTGTTGAAACGCTAGGAGTAGTAGAACCCGCTACCACGATCAATGCAGCAACCCAACCACCAAGGCATTGAGCGATAATATAGCCCGGAAGGGCTTCTCTTTCCAGATTTCCTTTTGCAGCGAAAGCTATGGAAACAGCGGGGTTGATGTGTGCACCAGAGATCGGTTGGAATAGCATAATTGCTGTAAATACGCCGAATCCAAACGCTATGCTGATTGCCAGATTACTCCATCCCAGAGCAATTGAGCCACAGCCAAGTAGAACCATCAGAAAAGTACCGCTAAATTCAGCAGCATACCGGTTCCACATAGGAGTACTACACTCGAAGAGATTGATGAGTTTTCTCTATATATTTCGCAACCATCAAAGAGGAGTTTTCCATCACACAACCATGGCGGAGCAGTTTGAGAAGCAAGGTATTGCTGCTCTGCTCCAATGGAACGCCCTCCTAATTTCGTTCGCCCTTTTTGTTACACTAGCGATTTTGGGTACAATAAGCGCAAAAAATGATTGGACCAACATCGGTATACTGCTAGTCTTGATTATCATCGCTCTCGCATTGCTAATCACTTCGGCAGATTTCTTTGTAGAAGGAGCAAAAGGTCTTGCTAGAAGGGCAGGAATGGCAGAAGTAGTCATCGGTTTAACCATCGTCAGCATTGGTACTTCTCTACCAGAAATTTTGGTTACTGCAACAGCATCTGCAACCTCAGGAAACGACCCAGCACTAATGGACTTAGCAGTAGGAAACATCTACGGTTCAGTTCTAGTTCAGATCACCTTAGTTTTGGGTATTGTAGTTGCATTCAAGCCGTTGGAAATTAGACCTGCTTGGTTGAGAAGAGATGGATTGCTGATGCTAATGTCGGTAATTTTGCTGACTGCTTTACTTTGGGAAGGGGGTGGCCTTTCCAGAATCGAAGGAGGGATTCTCGTTCTGATTTACGGCCTTTACATTACTTGGTTGCTTAGTGACACTGCAAAGATTCGTGAAGATGAACAGCAAGTGGTTGATAATATCAAACGAACTGATTTCACTTGGACTGGAACCGCTTACACGGTAATGGTAGTGATTGGTTTGACTTTAGCTGTATATTCTGCGAATCAACTTGTGAAGTATGCTTGTGAGATTGCATACCAACTCAACGTTCCTCACGCTATTGTAGGTTCTACGATGTCAGGTTTAGGTACTTCATTGCCTGAATTAACTGTAGCAATGGTTGCGGTAAGAAAGAGCCAAGGTGTCGCAATTGGGACGTTAATCGGCTCCAATATTACCGACCCTCTGCTTTCTATCGGTATTGCTGCTTTAGTTTCTCCAATTTCACTAACTCCGGCATCTTATGACCTAACAATGTACTTGATTATTCCAGCAACAATCCTCGGAGTCTCGCTTTGTCTAGGAATGATGTGGACCGGTTTCAAGTTCAGTCGTCTAGAAGGTGGCATCCTCATTACATTCTATCTGCTTTTCATCCTAGCGCTTGAATTGGAAAGGCAAGGGTATCTCGTAATTTGATAACAGCACTGCTTATGCTGAATGGCCTTCTGGGCTTAGCATGGTCGACTTCCAACTCGATGAAATGCAAGAGATGTTACGTGAACTCGCTCACGAATTTGCAGTTGATGAAATCCGTCCAAATGCAGAACATTGGGATCTTAATTCAGAGTATCCAAAAGATGCGATAAACGCTGCACACGAAATGGGAATTCTAAATTTACACATTTCAGAAGATTACGGTGGACCTGGCTTAGGAATAATGGAAGAAGTGTTGGTGAATGAAGAATTAGCATGGGGAGACCCTGGATTCGCAACAGCTGCTTATGCAACCAGCCTGGCATGCGCTCCAGTCATCACCGGAGCGACCCATGAACAGAAGGACAAGTACCTACGCATGGTTGCCGAAGAAGGAGCATTAGCGTCCTATGCGATTACTGAGCCTGGTGCAGGTTCTGATGTAGCAGCATGCCAAACATTGGCAATCAAGGATGGAGACGACTACGTTATCAACGGCTCCAAAATGTGGATTACTGGAGCCGGTAAGGCGGATTGGTTCTACGTTTTGGCAAAAACAGACCCAGATGCAGGTTACAAAGGAATGTCTGGATTTATTGTAGATGCAGATACTCCTGGTCTTTCTCTCGGAAAGAAAGAGAACAATATGGGTCAGAGATGTTCCGATACAAGGTCAATTTCGTTTGATGACATGAGGGTCCCTGCGGCAAATCTGGTTGGCGAATCAGAATCAGGCGGATGGATGAATGCAATGAAGGCATTCGACATGTCTCGACCAAACATTGCTGCACACGCTACTGGTCTTGCTAGAGCAGCCTATGAACACGCACTGCAATACTCGAGTGAAAGGCAAACATTCGGCAAACCTCTTCATCGCCACCAAGCTATACAATTCATGCTTGCAGATATGAAAACAAAAATCGAGGCTTCTAGAATGTTGACTTGGAAATCTGCTTCAGAAGGTGATGCTGGTGTCCGTAATACAGAGTCTGCGGCACACGCTAAGAGATTCGCGTCAGATACTGCAATGGAAGTAACCACTGACGCAGTACAAGTCTATGGAGGATATGGATATTCAGAAGAATATCCAGTTGCTAAGCTGATGCGTGGCGCTAAGGTCATGCAAATCTATGAAGGAAGCAGCCAAGTTCAAAGAATGATCATCGGCCGTGAAATAACCAAGGATTTGTGAGTTTATGGCCAAAGGTGTACCTGCCATTGTTTTGGCGGCGGGAGCATCATCACGATTGGGTCAGCCCAAGGCTTTGGTGAAATGGAAAGATGAATCATTGGTATCCCGTTCAGTGCGTTTGTTACTAGAAAGTGGTAGTTCACCGGTTATCGTTGTAACTCGAGCAGAATTGCAGGTGGATGTAATGCTAGAATCCAGTGGAGCTACAGTTGTCGTCAATCCCTCTCCCGAGGAAGGACGAACTGGCTCCTTACAGGTTGGTTTACTTTCTTTGATTAGCGAATTAGGGCGAACGCCGAGGAGAATCCTAGTTTGCCCAGTTGATAGATGTGGATGGAATCTTGAAACGGTATCTCGGCTACTAGAATGCACGACTAATACTTCTCCAAAACCTAGTGGCCATCCATTATTGCTTTGCGACATAGAGGAAGTTCTGGCATTATCAAAGAGTGAATCTCTTAGAGATAGTCTTGAAATTGAAAGAATAGATGCGCCCGGCGAACATATGAACATTGACACCCCCGGCGATTTGGAGGCATTGGGATGACTGCTCGTGTTTTGCAATGGTCTCTAAATCAGTTATTGCTGAATAGAAAAGTCGCTTTAGCAAGCGTTATTTCAACTGCTGGGTCTGTACCGGGAAAAATGGGTGCTAGGCTTGCTCTTACTGAATCTGAAATCGAAGGAACTGTAGGTGGAGCAGGTCTAGAGATGAAGGTAATTTCTCGTTTGAGAGAATTGCTTCAAGAAGCGACTAAACCATGTGGAGAAGTGAAAACATACGGACTGAATAAAGGGGCTAAGGGCTATGAGGTACAACCTCTCGACAGTCTTTGTGGCGGCCGTGTAACGGTCGCTTTGGAGGTCCTGATTCCTATGCCGCATATTCTACTAATGGGGGGAGGTCATTGTGCTAAAGCTATTGCAGAAGCCTGCAAACCGTTAGATTGGAATTATTCAGTACAAGATTCGAGAGCAGAATACGCTGTACTCGAGGGTGCTAGTGAAACCCATCATTCGTGCCCTAAAGATTTCTTGATGGCAGAAAATAAAGAATCTCTCTCGCGATTTAGTGACATCTTACTTCTTGGTCATGATTGGAAAGAGGATGAAGAACGCTTGCTAGGCCTATTATTCGCAGGATATGACGGGCGCCTAGGGGTTATAGGATCTAAATCAAAGTGGAATGCTTTCACAAAGGTTGCTCTTGAAGCAGGAATTGAACAAGTCTCTCTTGACAAAGTAAATTGCCCTATAGGGCTAGATATCGGCGCTGAAAGCCCTGAAGAGATTGCTATTGCTGTACTTGCAGAGATTCTATCTTCTCACAAAGGAATCAATTTGTGAATACATGCTCTCGATAGTGGCGTAATTCTTCTATTGATTCAATAATATCATCCAGTGCTCTGTGGGCCTCTTTTTTGTGGTATCTTGGTAGGTCGGGGTACCATCTATTTACCAATTCTTTGATTGTGGAAACATCTACAATTCTGTAATGTAACATATCCAATACCTCTGGCATTTCCTTTGCTAGGAAAACTCTGTCATTGTGTATTGAGTTGCCACATAGAGGCGCTGCACCTAGTTCTATATTTTCTCTCAAGAAGTCACATGTTTGACGTATTGCCTCTCCGAGGCTAACTCCTTCGTTACGAACTCTATCGACAAGCCCCGAAGCAGTATGGTGAGTTGTGTTCCATTCATCCATTCCTTCCAGCAATTCGTCGCTGACTTTGATTGCTAAGTTAGGGCCCTCTGCAATAATATTCAATTCCGCATCAGTTACAATGGTTGCAATTTCGATAATCGATTCGACCTCGATATCTAGGCCAGTCATCTCCAAATCGATCCATACCATTTCTTTCGCCATAGCACTCCCATGCTGGCGAAGTGTTTCATCATGGCGGATGAATCACAATGGCACGAAGTCAATTTTCAAATTACCACTTGGTGAAACCGAAACTACTGGCTTGAAACCTTCATGAGGAGTGCTAGCAAGCGAGTCCTGAATTGCAGACATTACAGATGGGTCCAACAGTAAATCGTATTCGAACATCTTCTGCTCAACAGCTTCTTCAATGATTGCAGAAGCCTTTTCGCTAATTGTATCCTCAATTTCCTGCTTTAACATAGGCTGTGTCTCTTCTGCCTCATCTTCATCGATGTCGATTACTTCATCCAAGTCTTCGGCTTCGTCACTTTCTTCAGAATCATCTTCCATGTCTTCTTCAGAATGAACAGGTTCGGGGATTGCTTCAATTTCAGCCTCTTCTTCCTCACCATCACCGCCAAATTGGCCAATGATTGCATCTTTTGCCTCCATGAAATCTTCAGCAAATATTGTTGAGACTTCTCCCATTCTAGAGAAGTAAGCGAATCCGAATCCAAGAGCTACTACTCCCATGAACATCCAAGTTACATTTGTGTAAAGGTCGGTTTCGAATGTCAATGAGAGCATGAATAGAGCGAATACTGTACCCATTGAACCGAATCCTCTTCTCCAAGGGGTTTCAGTTTCATCTCTGAATCCTTGAACTGCAATTCCTGATAGGAATGCTGCCCAAACAACCCACATGAATTGCTCAAGGTTCGTTTCTCCCAGTGCCCAGGATATACCGCTCAAGAAGTAAACAATACCTAACTGTCCAGATCTGTCAATCCATCCATAATATTCGATTTCATCTAACCAATCAAATATATTCCAATTCCATGCAAGGTCTACTTTCGATGCAATAATTGTGAAGAGTATGCCACTTAACATTAGTACTGTACCGACTAGGTAATCTTGTGTCAAATCAGGTTGTTCTAACCTTTCTAAGACGTTCCAAACTGCGAATGCGTGAAGCAGCGGGAGGATGAACAATGAGTATTTTTGTCCATTTGCAAATGCATCATATGTGGCCCATATTGCACCAATTATTGTACCAATTCCTTTCAGTGCTGTCCAAGAGAATGTTAAACAAACAATTGTCCAGGTTCGAGTTATTGTGGTTAGTCTGTCACGTGCTTCATCAGTTCTCAGGTCGAATACACTGATTACTGGCTCGCCATCAATCCCTATTTCTACATCTGCTACAGTCTCGTCAGACCACTTGTACAGCCAGCCCTTTGCACTGCATTGGTTGAGAATTAGGGTGAATATACCNGTTCCTAGTAAGCTGTTTGTGATGTAATCGATTTCATCGAAATGATTGAAATTAGAATCATTTGTAAATCCTATCCAGAACGAGAAGAAAGTCAAAACTGGAGTCCATGGAATAAGATCCAGTTTTCCGATTAGCCAAGAATAGATTGTCAGCAATATAGTCAAGGATAGTAATATCCAACTTGCCTCTGGTAACACTCCGAACACACCAATCGTCATCCAGATTGCAGGTATTGCTACCGGCGTTTCGAATTCTAAATCCTCCCCATATTGTCTATCCATTACAGCCTTTATCAATACCACTAGGTTTGTTATTGCCATAATCATGTATGAAAATCGGCTTAGATTGAGAAGGGTAACTTCTGTTGGGTCATACGCAGAGATATTGATCACGCCAAGAATTTCTGCCATGATCGCACCATCAGAAACGAACCTGTCTCCTTCGATAGTATCTCCAAACATAAACAGAGCAATTGGTGCTATACATACGATGAATGCAAGTCTGTGCTTCAATGCTCTTTGGAATACTAGTAGGTACATTGGGACGAATAGCAATCCTCCAGTAGTATCAAACAATCCTAGAATTAGTAATCCGATTAATGTAGTAATGTCGGCNCTTCGATTCAAAGATTCTTCATTCAAACCTTTCTTGTCCAGCATTATAGAAATCCCTAGAGGTCCTGCTAGTAACATCAAGTCGAAGAAAATCATTGAATTGTATAATACACCGAAATCACTTCTAGCATCATTTAGGCTATATGCCATAGGCGCAGTGACTGCAATCATTGTCAATGTTGCAATCATCCTTCCAGATGATGAAGCNTTTTCTTCTCTAATGACTTCTGCAATGATAATTCCGATTGGAACAATCATTAACAGTGTCCATATGGTATTTTTCGCTAAGTCCTCCAATCCTACAGAAGTCAGTGCAACAGTGAATAGAACCATTGGTCCGATTAGACTCATTCGACCTAGAGGACCCCAAGAATAATCCATAGGGTCTTTCGATTCACTATTCTTTGGAACTACCCAAGCGTTGGTAGTTGAATCGAAGACAGGAATGACTTTCTTTCTTTGACTCTCAGCCCAGTTGAGTAATACTCCAATATCTAATTCAATTCTCTTGAATTTACGCATTGAAGCATAAACTATCAGTCCAACTAGCGCCAATGTGATATTGAATCCATCCAGGTTAGAAGAAATATTATCTGGAAGTGGTACTTCTAGCCTGTCGAATAGTGATAGAATAATAGCAATAAACATTGATCCNGCGGTAGCGGCAGAAGCGTCGAATGCAGTTTTCTTATCTCCGGTTTTCTCTGCTTCCATCATCATCATGAATGATGAAATAATTGCATAGAGGAACAATGCCCAAGGAGTGTATGGGTCGTCACCGAATAATACAGATTCAGATAGAACTAGTAATCCCAGCGTGACGAAGTGGGCCCAATCTGAGAGATGGCCCTTCTTTCTACCTATTTCTCCACTGAACAATACTACAATCAGTATTGTAAATTCTAGCCATCCAGGTTCGAAACCTCCAGTGAAATGAGATTGTGCGAAGAATGAGAATCCAACGGCTAACATTGTCAAGTTAGCAACCCAGTTTCTAGTTACCTTTGAGATAACTAGCAAGTATGGTAGCATGATTAGGGTTGTAACCCAAGGTATCAGTCCAGCTGTTGGAGTGATTATGAACAAACTGGCTGCCAAACCTATTGGCATGTAAGGAATTCTTCGTTTCAATGTTGCAGGGAAATAGGAGATTAGAACTGCTAGCCATAATCCTACCTGCAGAGTCAAATATGGCTCTAGTGTTCCAAGTTCGGACTGTCTAATTGGACCTAAAATTAATTCAAAATCANCCTCTCTTGCAATTAGCATTGCAAGTACTACTTCTCCGACTAAGAAGGCCGAGGTCCATTGCATCAAATCCTGTCGTAAACGTCTGTCGGCGGCAAGTATTCCTTGTACTGCAATAATGAAGACAAGTAGAGAAATTGCCCCTCCATTACCTANGTCTTCGTTATTATATTCGTATAGAAGAGGGAGCAATCCTGATGTTACTGCAACAACTGAGAAAATAATTCCACTATTTGCTCGCAAAGATAACCACATCGACAGAGATGCCAAAGCGATCATTGAGATTCCCAATTCCCAGGAAACGTTGTTGTTTGACCATTCCATCCAAATGCTAGAACCTATCAATGCCACTACTAGCGGTGTGAATGTAGTGACCGACCATCCGAATGTGGTAACACCCTTTAGGCGCATCAAGTAAACAGTTTGAGCAAGTGCGAGNGATAGTGTAGCAGCCATTTGTACGTAAATTGCGTTGGCTGAAGGGATCCAGCCTTCTGCGCTAGGATCTGTGCCTTCTGGAATGAACCACTTGATATCTTGCAATGCCAACTCTCCTACTAGCCATCTTGATCCCCAAAGAGTTCCAACTGCAAGGAAGAAGAATCCTACTCCTAGCATATAGTCGTGAACATTTTGTAACTCATTACCACCCTTTCTCCTTTGGAATTCAACTAATGAAATCGCAAGTAATCCCGAAAATAAACCTCCGAAACCTAGTACCAGGAACTCGGACTGACCGGTTTCTTGATCTCCTCCGGGGAACGCAATATTGAGCAATCCTGCCCATATTCCCAGCATTGCTACTCCGAAGAGAATAAGTTGAGCGAATTTCATCAAGCTATTATCTACCATGTTAGCAGGTGTTCCAACAGTTCCCATTTTCACGGAAGGCGTTGCAACAGCATCTGCGGAAAGATTTCCTGCACGTTGCGATAGAGTTTTTGCACTAGTAGGTCTTTGAGGTCTAGATGGTGAATCAGCCATGTTTCTCAGGGGCTGGTTCAGCCTTTCGCCTTTTGAATGTTGAGCCGGTAAATACACCTTAGATGCCTTATTCAACAAATATTTCTCTATTCGAGAATTTCTGCTTCAACCACTTCTTCAATGTCGAAATCCCGTTGATGAGATGCNTCTTTGTCAGNTTCATTTCTCATGAAAGCAACCACCANAACAATTGAGAGAATAACAGCAGCAAATACTGAGCCATATATTACGAAATTCATCGAAGATGTTTCAGAATCTTCTAAGTCAACTAGTACTTCTTCAGTGAGTGTGATGTCGATAGAAATCAGAGGACTAGATGTAGTTCCTTCCAATCCTCGTAGAGAGATTGTATGGTCTGCATGAAGAGTAGTACCTGGTAGATGTTCAAATTCATGAACAATTTCTTCATACGTCAAAACAGCTACTGTATCGTAGTTGTACGAATGGATATTTGACCATTCGTCTCTCAAGTCGTTACTCATCCATTGTACAGTATCGATCTTTTGATTCAAGTNGATTTCAAACTTTGAGCCAGGGCCCAGCAACACAGAACCGTTCAAGAATTCAGATTCAGAAATAGACAGGGAAATATTGGAATTGAAAGTGTACTGTTGATTGTATTCAGCAGCTTCAATTACAGCCTCTAGAGAATTGACATGGCCGTGGCCATACACATTGTTTTGCCTGTTCTTTGGAATCAAATCTTCTAGGCATGGTTCGTTCGCTCCCATGTAGTGGCATTGTCTGTAGGTAGCGGTTTCCTGCATGATGTTTCTCATGTCGAAAGGTGACAAATCGGGGTTCGCTTGAAGCATTAGCGCCCCAACTCCTGCGGCGCCAGGAGTTGCCATACTTGTTCCACTCATTGCGGTATATTGGTCACCGGTGTTGTATGCAACGGACATAATACTGCTTCCCATATATGCGACATTTGGTTTTACACGCCCTTCCTCAGTTGGGCCTTGGCTTGAATAAATCGCGATTGAAGTGTCCTTGTCTAACGCTCCTACGGTAATTACATCTTCAGCAGAACCGGGAGTTCCAATTTGCGCACTAACGCCGTTGTTACCAGCTGCGATGAAAAGAGAGATGCCTGCACTTACCATTTCATTGGCTTGGCGATTTACACTGTCCTCTTCGGAAGAAGTCCATTCAATAGCGCCTGGTCCACCAAGACTCATAGATGCAATTTTAGTGTTGAATTGATGCATTGTATCAATAGTCCACTGCATTCCTGCCATTACACCGCCAAATGAACCTGAACCCCCTGAATCTAGTACCTTAACTCCAACGAGGTGTGCTTGTGGAGCCATCCCTACGTGGTCGTATGTGGGGGCGCCAGTTCCTGCAGTAGTACCTCCACAATGTGAGCCATGACCTTGGTCATCGTAAGGGAATACATTACCAGAGATGTCGTCAGGACTGTTTACTGCATCATAGAATCCGATAATTTTGGGGTCATCGGTAGATGGGTCATCGTCTTGATCATCTAGACTAGTATGGTTTCCATCAAGGCCAGTGTCGATAATTGCGACCGTTGTTCCAGAGCCATCATATCCAGTTTCTTCGAATGTCATATCGACTCCATGTCCAATTCTTGCATCGTTATTTGCAATTGTTAGGATTCCATCTAATTCGATCATCACTACTCCAGGCAGTTCTCTCAAAGTAAGTAGCTCACTAACAGGAACTCTGCCAGCAAGAGCATCAATTCCGTGAAGAATAAATTGGTGTTGGTAGTCAACATTTTGTTCAAGCATATCGATTTCATCTTGGCCAGGAGTATAATAGAAATCAATAATCAAAGGTAGAGTATCGTCTGCATCAAGGAAAATTGGATTGTCCATGTGTAGTTCAACCATGTCACCAATTTTGTTCTGGTTACGGTCAACGGTAGTTTCAGTCCACCATCCTTGAGGTTCATTTTCATCGTTAATGTCCACTGAAACAGGAACAGTAGCGACCACTAAAGGTGCCACTAGTATCAACAATCCGAAAAAGCAGAAACTTCGTCTTAATCCGTTCATCTTCTCACCGCGCTCCGCGCGACCGAGCGATAGTGTTTGAACCCTGTGTTTCTAGGTAAAATCGGCAGAGAAGTCAAAACCANCACTCTTCAGGCCTCTTCATGGGGATTCAAAACTGGTTCAGTCGAGTTTTGATGTCGACGTGGTTCCGTGAGATTACGGTTATCGATGTCGAGAACCTCCCCTCTGACAGAGGCGCAATAATCGTTTCATGGCATCCTGGTGGTTTGTTCGACAATATGCTTACACAAGGCCTCCTTCCTGGAGAACAGGTAAAGTTCGATGGATTCATCAGCAGTGATGAGGAATTGGAAAGGGTTGCATCCGGAGTGGCATCTGGGAAAAATGTAGTAGTCTTCCCTGAAGGTGAGGCGCATACCTCCCCCAAAACCAAAGAAATTCAAGACAATGCAGCAAGAATCGCACTCAGGGCCAGTGAATTATCTAAAGAAAATACACCTGTAATTATTCCAGTAGGAATACATTACAGTCGTAAGCACTACTTCCGTGAACGAGTTGCTCTTAGTGTCGAGAGGCCAATAGAGGTAGAAGGAACAGTCGAACAACTGAGTTCAATAATTTCGGGTGAGATCTCTAGGGCATCTCTTTCAAGAGAAGATTGGAAAGATAGGGAATTGATCTGGAAAGCTCGCTCAATAATTCGCGCCGAGAGGAGAAGACAAAATCCCGAATTGGACAAGTTAGCGACATACGGCCAAGGTGTCATAGGTGCCAGAAGAGTTAGAGCAGCATGGGAATGGCTTGCACAAAATGATTCAAAGAAATGNGAACTATTGGAGCAGAGAACTCGGGAACACATGTCGGAATTGGGTTCGTTGGATCTAAAACCTCATCACGTTGATTCAAGNCCGAAATCGGTAACCCGTGGCGGTTTTATGAAATCCATTTTCCTATGGCTATTTGCTTGGTCATTCATGCTGGGCTTTGTGACCTTTAGTGCCATAGTAGGCTCCTTTCCACCATTCCTTTTCGTCGTTAGTGTAGACCGAATATTCGGTCGTAAGATGAAAGAAACCAGTCGNGGAGCGTTCAAATTATACACNGCATTGGCTGCTTACCCTATCTGGTGGCTAATTTCTGCAAGTGCTTTCACTTGGGCNCTTCTTTCAGATTCTAGTCCAATCGCTTGGCTTGCAGATTANAGTATGATTCTAGAATTCTTGTTTGCTTTACCTGCTGTTTTGGTTTTGCCTTTGATGATATGGTGGATGCCTACTGCGGGGAAGTTGCAAATGAAATTGTACTCTAAAGGTAAATCCTCATGGAGGAGAATGAGGTTGTGGGCAAAGTGGAGAAACACCGCTTTCGACTGGGATAATTTGTGCAAAAAGCAACAAGAATTAGCTATGGATTTGGTAAAGATTGGTGATGGCTTAATTCTTCCTGGGGACGAAGACTGGAAGGAGCCAGCGGCTGGAAAAGATGATTTCACAGCAGTCCTCATTCGAGATTAAGCAAACTCTTTCTCCAAGTTCTAATTTGAGATAATTTAGGTAATACTGAAAGGGTGATTCATTCTCCCCCCGCATAGTTGGCGTCTGATATGGTCGGAGAAGAGCATGTACCTATGATTCCATCAGCGCCTTCGAAAGCGTGGTCCGCAGAAGTAAATGGTCAATTCCGAGAGGTCTTGGCTCCTTCAAACGCTATCCTACTCGATGTTTTGCGAGACAAGGCAGGATGTCTAGGAGTGAAGCGAGGGTGCGACATGGGTACCTGTGGTTGTTGTACTGTAATGATTGATGGAGTACCTCGACTTTCATGTCTAACCATGGCTCATGAGGTCAGTGGCCGTGAAATAACAACTGTAGAAGGATTGGCAAATGGCTCACACTTAGCGCCAATACAACAGTGTTTTGCAGATCATGGTGGTTCCCAATGTGGTTTCTGCACTCCGGGCTTTCTTGTAGCGTCACAAGCACTCCTAAACAACAATCCTTGCCCTACAGAAAAGGAAATCGCCTGTGCTATCGAAGGCAATTTGTGCAGATGCACTGGGTACCAACAAATAGTACAATCAATACAAGCTGCTGCTGCGATTCATAGGGGAGAGGCCGATGCTGTTGTCTCGAATAATGCAGCACATTCAGACCCACACCCGAGTGGTCCCGAAATGTAGGTGTCAGCATGAGCAAGGATTACGTTCAGCAGGCAGGTATGAACAAGGACGTTCGTGTCGATGGTAAGAGAGTTGCAGGAAAATTAAGATTTAACCCTCCTGGTTCTGGAGGTTCTAGGCCCGAAATGGCTGAGCGTGATTTGGAATTTATTCCAGAACTTGAAGGCGGCAATGAACCTCAACCAGCAGGTGCTCACTCACATGATAGTTTTCGTACTGGAACTACAGTTGGAAAAAGAACCCCTTTAGTCGATGCGAACGCTAAAGTCACGGGACAAGCGTGGTATGGTGACGATATTAGGTTACCAAACGAAATAATTGGAAGGATAGTCAGATCTCCTTATCACTATGCCAAAGTGAAAAGTATTGATACGACAAAAGCGGAAGAATTACCTGGAGTTATAGCTGTATCAACTGGCGTAGATGCTCCAAGCAAATTTGGGGTTTTACCTGTAACAAAGGACGAGCATGCAATGGCTGTTGAGAAGGTTAGACATGTAGGAGATTTGGTGGCATGTGTCGCTGCAATAGATGAAGAAACGGCGCGTCAAGCAGCAGCGCTCATAGAGGTTGAGTACGAGGTACTTGACGCAATTCACGATCCTAAGAAAGGGCTTCTTGATGTAGACGATCCTATCCATTGGCGGGGCCCATATCATATTGGTTCGACTAATGTTCAAAAAAGAGTATTCCAAGAATTCGGGGACCGAGAGAGCCTCGAAGATACCACAAAGGCATTTCACAACGGAAAGTGGAAATTCATGGGAGTCAATCATGGATTCACAGAGCCTCACGCAGTCGTCGCTCATTGGGATTCTAACGGACGTTTACAGTTGTATACTCCTCAGCAGGTGCCTCATTATGCTCACAGAGCATTAGCCACTGTACTTGAAGTTCCCATGCACCAAATCAATGTCATACGCACATTTGTTGGTGGAGGATTTGGCGGAAAATCCGATCCCTTTCCTCATGAAATGTGTGCTGCAATTTTGGCGAGAAAGGCAGGTAGGCCAGTTCGAATAACCTTTGACAGAGAAGAAGTATTCTGGGTAAATCGTGGAAGACATCCTTCACACATTGAAGTGAAAATAAATGCAAATGATGATGCAAAAATTTCTGGTTTTGAAATCGATGCACTGATTGATGGAGGAGGCTTTGCATCATTTGGGCATGTTACATCCTACTACAACGGAGTCCTGGCAACAGCACCATATGAACTTGGGTCTTTCCACTATACAGGTGCTCGAGTGTGGACGAACAAGCCTGCCAGTGGCGCAATGAGAGGCCACGGAGCAGTAAACACAAGGTGTGCAATAGAAGTAGGACTTGACGACATTGCAGAAAAATTACAGGTTGATCCTATCGACCTCCGTTTGGCAAATTTATTGCCACCTCACTCTAAAACAATCACTGGATTTAGAATAACCTCGAATGGAATGCGTCAAGCGCTTGAAAGGGTTAGAGAAGGAAGCAATTGGGATGAAAAATTCCGTAAATTACCTATTGGTAAAGGAATTGGTATTGGCTGTGGGTTCTTCATTTCCGGTTCAGGTTTACCGATTCACTGGGACCCCCATAATTTCCCTCATGCAACAGTTCATTTGCAAATCGATATGGACGGAGGAGTAACAGTTCATACAGGAGCAGCAGACATTGGTCAAGGTTCGAGTACAGCGGTCGCTCAGGTGGTTGCAGAAGTCCTAGCTTTGCCTTTAGAAATGGTCCATGTTCGTTCCCATGAAAGCGATACTAGTCCTGTCGACTTAGGTTCCTACTCTTCCAGAGTGACTTTCATGAATGCAAATGCAGCCATTGGAGCGGCCTTAGAAATACGTGAAAAACTTCTGAATGCTGCAGGTGACATCTTGGATTTACCGTCTGACAAATTAGTATTGAATGATAGACGGATATACTTCAAGAAAGATCCTACAATCGGTGTATCTTATCTGGATGCATTGCATAAATCTCAAGAAGATATCGGGGCATTGATTGCAAGTGGTGCTTACCGAACTCCACCTATGGGTGGAGTGCATAAAGGTGCAGCGGCAGGCCTAGCACCTGCCTATTCATTTTCTGCTTATGTTGCTGAGGTCGAGGTTGATGTTGATACAGGATTGATCAAGTGCACAGATGTTTGGGCTGCTCATGATTGTGGAAAGGCTCTGAATCCTTTAGCGGTCGAGGGACAGATTATCGGTTCATGCCATATGGGCTTAGGGCAAGTTCTGTCCGAACAAATGGTCTATGGTAGAACGGGTCATTTGCAAAATCCAAACTTTTTGGAATACAAAATACCGAGTGTCCATGAGATGCCTAATGTAACTCCAATAATAATAGAATCATGTGATCCAGAGGGCCCATTTGGTGCGAAAGAAGCAGGCGAAGGCCCTCTTCTACCAATCTTGCCGGCGGTGGTCAATGCAGTGTATGATGCAATAGGGGTTCGAGTAAACGACCTTCCGCTAACACCCGACAAGGTATGGGCTGCTATTTCCAAGAAGATGAATAGGGAAAAGATAGATGATGCGAGAGATTTACCTGCCCCTAGATTGGATTTCTCCGAACTTCAAAAGAAATTGATCAAAAGGTCTGCAGAGCATAAATTAAGAGACTCACGTCGACAAAGAAGAGAGGACGAGGGGCCGTATCTAAATGGTGTTTTATTTGGATTAGATCCAACATTGCCGCCCGAAGAACAGGACGAAACTTGGAAGATTTCCGTAAAACCCGATTCCAGTCAATTAGATAACCTCGGATTAGCAGGTACTGCTTGGACAAAAAAAGAGCAGAGGCACATGGAGGGTGAGAAATAATGCTAATGCCTCCATTTGAACTTCATCAGCCGAAATCGGTTTCAGAGGCATGCGCAATCGCTAAACAACTAATGTTGGAAGGTGATGAATTCGATTGGATTGCTGGGGGAACCGACCTCATTCCTAACTATAAGTGGCATATTAATTCCAAACCCCACGTTATTTCTCTAGCAGCCATTGATGGTCTTTCAGAAATTACTATGACAGAAATCGGCTGTATGGCCAGATTACATGATATCGCTGAATCAGAGGATGTACATCCTATTGTTTCAGAGGCTGCTAGTAAAGTTGCATCTTCTTTGATACGAAGAAATGCAACTCTTGGAGGCAATCTTTGTTTGGATACGCGTTGTTTTTGGTTTAATCAAACAGAAGAATGGAGGAGCAGTATTGACTGGTGCCATAAATGTGATTGTGGAACAGGTGCCGATTGCAGAGTTATTCCAAATCAAAATGAACTTTGTGTGGCAACTTATCAAGGAGACATAGCGCCAACGCTAATGGTTTTAGACGCAAGAGTTCATTTGATCGGCCCCGATGGTACAAGAGTTATGCCTCTAGTAGAATTTTACAAATTAGATGGAATGACCAGAAATGTATTGCAGCCAGGTGAATTTATGCTCAAGATCACACTGCCTGATGATGTTGCTGATTGGATAGGGGCCTATCGTAAATTAAGGGTAAGAGATTCATGGGATTTCCCAGAGGCAGGCGCAGCTGCAGCATGGAAAAAAGGCGATAGGTCTACTCTAAGGGTTGCTACAACTGCATTGGAAAGCATTCCACGTAGACATGATGCAGAAGTTTCAGAATCAAATGGCGATGTTAAAGCGATTTGTGATGCTGTATACAAATCAACAAAACCAGTAAACAATACTTCTCTGCCTCCAAGATATCGTAGAAACATGATAAAAGTGCTAATCAAGAGAGCATGTGAGGAATAATGATGAAGAAATTCTTGGTCTCGATTTTATTCTTGGCAATGTTCCTTCCAGTTGCTAGTTCTCAACTACCAGATGTAAGTAATCCGGGTTGGGGCTTAGGTTGGGATGTTGAAGACGATGAAGTCCTCATGGTCCTAGATGACACGGTCCAATTTGAAACAGTGTTGAAATTTTGGATTGATAATACTAGACCATTACCTTCGGATTACGAAATAGATGTCGAGATAACATATCCTTCAAAATGTGCAGATGATGATAATTCATTTTCAATCGATGTTGAGAGTAAGGTAAATGTCGGAGCTAACACAAATGAAACGTTTGAAATCAAAATTTCTGGTAATGGATATGGAGACATGATGATTGCAGAGCTTTGCCCAACAAGCGAAGTCTTTTCTTTGGAATTATCAGTTAATGACTTGATTGTCGCAGGGCAGGCTGGAGATGGCTCAAAAACAATTGAACAAGACCTAAGATTTTCCCCTGTCTACTCACTCAGCACTGAATTTGTAGAGACAGATAACTGGAATTTGGTTGATGATATCAAATCAGGAACCAGTGAATTTGTCGAAGTCATAATTCGAAATAAGGGGAATTCTATTGATTCATTAGTAGATCCTGATTTTAATTTCAGATACTGCCCTCAAATGGATTACTCAATCAGTGAAGGTAGTACAGGCGGAAATGCTAATCCGGAAGAGTCGTGGAATCTTAAGATTGAATTGTCTGCATCATCAAGTCATCCAGACAAGAAATGTGAACTCATTTTTTCTGTTGTAAGTGGTGGAGGAGGATTTTCTCACGTTGAAGTTCTAGAGTTCAATGTTGACGCCATCGACGTCAAGGAACAGAATGAAGAATTAGAGGAAGAAGAAGCCTCAGACACATCAGGTTTGGATTCTAAAAGCTCCACTTTGCCTGCTATTTCTTCACTAATGTGTATATTTACTGTACTAATATCGTCATTTTTCCGTCGAGAATTAGAAAAATAATACATTATTTCGGGAATGATATTCCTTTATTCTAGTTGATACTCGTACATTTTACTCGCTCAACCTACGATAATCTATATGAGTGGGTTGGAGTTGGGAAAATTGCTACGTTTATCCGTGGCCGTTTTTTGAGGTGCTTAACAATGGCTGAAGATGATACATCTGGAATCAAGTTAGAAACTTGGCTCTTAGTTGGATTCATCGTCGCAATGTTGCTTTCAACAACAGTAATTATAGCAACTTCTGCTAACAAAACTACCGTTTATTCTGCGTACGTTACTGGTGAAGATCAGAATGTGCAATACCAGCAAGTCTCATCCATGCGTGATTCTCTGGGTGATGATGGTTTGGACTATGTAATCGCGAACACAATGTCAACTCCAATGTTGGTAAATGATTGGAGAGAGCCTCACCGCACAATGTTGGTTATTGCTGCTCCTGAGAAACCATTTGACAATGCAGAAGCAGAGGCATTGCATGAGTTTGTCACCGAGAGAGGTGGCAAGGTAATAATCGCAGCCAATTCGACCAATGCCCAGACAGTGGCTGACAAGTTCGATGTCAAATTCTTTGATGCACCTGTAGTCGACCCTAACCGATACTACGAGGTAGCTAGCCAAACTGGTGAAGCCGAACCTGCGGATTCTCGAAAACTTTGGGCAGTAGCAGGAGTTAACAAGGTCTGGGATGACCAATTCGAGCGAAGACCTTACTGCAGTGCAGAATCTCTACAAGACAGTTCAAAGTACAGTGATTGTGCACTTCCTGTTCTATTCCATCGCCCAACAGCAATTCAGGTATTAGATAACGAAGATACCTCTCGTAATGTCAAGGTTTTAGCCCACGCATCAGGCTCAGCGTTCATCGCTAGAGAGAACATGGATGCAAACGACCCAGACAACCCAATTCTAGGTGGTAACAACACTGGTCTAATTATTAGAATGGATTATCCGGGAATCGAAACTATCGACCAGGTTAAGGGCGTAAGAGAAGGCAATGTGAAAGTTACTGGAAGTATTGTATTCGTTTCCGACCACTCGGTCCTTGCAAATCACTTGTGGGATATTGCAGATGCTGAGGTAACCGGTAAGCAACAGTGTGATTCAGGTTTCTACGGCGAGCGCCCATGCTGGGATTCGCTCCTTTCCTCTTCAGAGGGTAGTGGAACTGATTGGAATGGTAATCAAGACTACTTCGTAACTCTAATCAGAGATATGATGGAGCATGAGAATGAAGATATCTCAACTGTAATCACCAGTAAGAATAGCAACTTCTACATCGTATTCGACGAATCCAGGCACGTTACCTCTGCTATGTCATCCCCATTCACAGAAGCTATGGGTGCAATTGTAATGCTAACAAGTGACACATTACTCAAGTGGTTAATCGTACTCAACTTGATGGCATTGTTGTCCATCGCAATCATGGTTGTACCAGAAAAAGAGAATTGGCGCCATGTTTTCGATTTAACTAGATTTAGGGAGCGCCCGAATAAGGTAGATCCAAATCAGTATTTGCAGCGCGTAAGAGAAGCCATGATGGCTAAAGTACGCCAATTTAATGACCTAACCAGAGATGAAATGGCTAGGAAGACACCGGGCGAGATCCAGTCCATGGTAAAGGATCCACGCCTAATCGAACTGTTGTATTCACAACAGCGTTCATATTCCAACGAAGAGTTAAGGCAGTTACTGCAACAAATTCGACGTTGGGGAAAATAAACTAGGAGGTAAAAAGACATGCAGCCAGCACCACCACCACCCGCAGCCCCCCCTGCGCCGGCACCACCTGCACCAGCAGCACCGCCAGCACCGGCCCCGGCCCCAGCAGCGCCACCAGCGCCTGCACCTGCTCCGGCACCAGCCCCAGTGGCTCCAGCCCCAGCAGCACCGGCCCCAGCCCCTGCAGCACCTGCACCAGCAGCACCAGCCCCGGCACAGGCACAGCCTAAACACCAGAGTAGCCCAGAGGTCCGTGAACGTCTTCAGGCCGTCGGAGCAATCGCTCAAGCGATTAGCGCCGAAGTCCAGAAGGTAATTATCGGTAAGAGCCACGTTATTGACAACGTTCTGATTAACATCCTCTCGAACGGTAACCTACTGTTCGAAGATTACCCAGGACTTGCTAAGACTTTGATGACCAACACCTTCGCAGATGCGTTGGGTTGTGATTTCAAGCGTGTTCAGTTTA
>PAJN01000049.1 GCA_002710205.1 Methanobacteriota archaeon
GGAAGTCAAGCCCACCTGCGTCAGTTCCGGTACTGTGGTGCGAGAGCCCACGGGAATGTCTGTCACTGTGCCCCTCTTTCTTCCCTCGGAAGATCCCCGCAGTCGCCTAGCGACGAATCGGCCGTGTTCCGCAATGAGCGGAATGCGGCCTTTTCCAATTTTAATCAAAATAAGTTCCGAAGGAACCATGAACCCAAGTCCCTAGTAGAAGGTGAGAGACATGCCAATTACCACAAGTGATATTCTCGGTTCCGACCAAGTTGGAATCTATCTTGCTGTTTGTGGTAACGTAGTTTTTCATCCCCATGAACTAAATGAAGAGGCATTGAATCGTATCGATCAGTACCTTGGTCTTGAACGTCATCCGCTGACAATAGGGGGCTCAACTCTAGTAGGTGCTTTGGTAACTGGAAACTCCAAGGGTTTAGCTGTTGCAGATATTGCTACAGAATCAGACATCGATATCCTAACTTCATTTGGAGATGTTGTAGTTATGGAAGGTGGAGTTAACACCGCTGGAAATTTACTACTTTGCAACGAGAATGGAGTAATTGCATCTCCAGCAATTCCTGAAGAAGGCGTTGAGATTATCTCTGAAGTTTTTGGTGTACCCGTAGCAGTTTCATCTATTGCTGGTGAAGATGTAGTAGGCTCATTAGGAGTAACTAACGATCACGGTGTTTTGCTGCATCCAGATGTATTGCCTGATGAAGTTCTGTTGATTGAAGAGATATTGGGTGTATCTCCCATGGTTGGCACTGTAGCCTTTGGTTCACCATATGTTGGAGCAGGATTGGCTGCTTCGAACAACGGTGCAATTGCAGGTAGAGAAACCACTGGACCTGAACTCAATCGTATCGAAGATTCGCTAGGATTAATCTGAATTCTCAGTGATAATGTTGAAAGGCGTCATGCGCAGGCGTCTTATTCATGGGAGAATGTCTCTATGCAGGTAAAGTGAAGGAAGTCTGGTCAACTGATGACCCAGATATTCTTGAGTTCAGATATACAAATCAAATTTCGGTTTTCGATCAAATCATTCCATCTTTGATTCCTCGTAAGGGCGAATCATTGAACCGAACCACTACACATTGGTTTGAATTAGTCGAGAAGGAAGGAATTTGTCGTACCCACGTAGTTGAGAGAAACGCACCTGACCGTTGTCTTGTTCGTCGTGTAGATATTTACCGTGAACCAGGAGCTACTCCTCGTGATGGTGAATGGGTGTTCGTTCCTTTGGAGATAGTCTGTAGACATTATCTTGCAGGATCCGGTTGGAGACGATATAAGAGAGGTGAATTGACAGTAGAAGAACTTGGATTTGATGCAGGTACTGAACTAGAGCAAGGTGCTAAACTTCCTGCTCCATATGTCGAAGTAACAACTAAGTTCGAAGCCTACGATCGTCTTATCGATCGAGAAGAAGCATTGGAAATTGCAAACATCACTGGTGATGAATTGGATTCATTGATTGAAGTCGTAATCAAGGTTGATGCACTAATCGAGCGTGAAGCACTCAAGAGAGGTTTGATTCATGTTGATGGAAAGAAGGAATTCGCACTAGGCCCAGGAAGAGTGCCTGTTCTTGTCGATTCCTTTGGTACACTCGATGAGGATCGATGGTGGGATGCTGATGAATATGCAAAAGGCAATATTGTTCAGTTGTCCAAGGAATTTGTTAGGCAACACTATGTTGGCACAGGTCACCAAGAAGAACTACGTTTGGCTAGAGAGGCAGGAGAAACAGACCCTCCGATTCCAGCTCTACCGCAACAAGTCATCGATGACACGGCAGCCCTGTACGCTTCCATGTATGAGAGGCTAACAGGTACAGATTTCTGATTAGTTGTGAACTCTTAGCAAAATGCCACATCGTCGCTTTTCCGCAGCCCTAAGCATTGCTAGAAGGTGTTTTGCAGCATCTTGACATCCTCCGTCAAGAGGCTCATTTGCCGCAGGCATCCAGCACTTCGATGTTAGTGCCTTTCTGAGTTCTCCTGTCTCACTTAATGTCAACCATCCCCGCATATCTAGGCGTCCGATTCCTCTTTCAATGCTGGTTCCACTGAGCCTAGTATCCAATTTTTCCAATAGGTCCGAAAGAATTTCCAGGCTCTCAGGATTTCTTTTTGAATCTCTAATCCAATCACGCAAATATGTCAAAGGCGAACCATCACCATGGGGGAACCTTCCAAATCTCTCCTTAGAAATACCAGTCTCGAGAGGTAGTGGCTGCCCAATAGGAGATAGTGCAATGCATGAAAGAAAGAAAATATTGGCATCATCCCACTTGATAGAATTCCTGTCTTCAGGATTTTCAACACCTTGTGAAATCAGCCTTGCTTTGAGTTCTTCATCATTGGCTATCATGCTATTCCAATCGCCATCAGTTAATGCAGAAAAAACAGCCTCAAGCCTATCAGAGACCATTGGATCAATGGTCAAGAAAGGGGTTGTGGACTCCAAAGCTTCCTCCATGTCTGAGGGGAAGTGTCGCTCATGGATGAAGTCAACGGTCTTTCAGGAATGAATCCATACGTTTTGCCAAGTCTTCTCTAGATTTACTAGATTTTCCACCGGAGTCTGAATCCATTTCTCTTCTTAGAGCGGAAAGTCTGCCGCTAGCACTGGAATCATCAATGTCTATGATTTCTTCCTCGGGCTCAACAACAGTTTCAGGAACAGTTTCAGGCTCCTCATTCGTCACTTGATTATCTTCAATGTCATCTTCATCATCAAATGAAATATCGTCTAAACTAATGTCGTCGGAAACAACCTCAATCTCAGGCTTACTCTTTTTCTGCACCTGTTCCTTGATTTCTGGAGGTTTTTCCTTTTTCTCAGGTTCGGGCTTTCTAAGATTTAGAACTCCTCCGAAATACGCAATTAGTAGCATGATTAATGCTACGCTTCCACTCCAATAGATATCGCTTGATTCATAGGTCACCAGAGGCTCTTGACTCGCATAATCTGTCATTGAATTGTCATCTGGATTGTCATCGACGTCCCAAGGTGCGAGACACGAAACTGTAGCAGAAATCTCTCCACCATCACTAATCGCTGACGGTCTTTCGATTGTCTTGCTCGGAGTATTTGTGTTTCCATAATTGGAATAAATATCCAAAGCGAAAGATGTTTGCCAGTCTCCATCCACCATTGCGATATCTAATTTGCAGACTGAACCTTCCATCATTTCGTATCCTTCACGACCTATGCCAACGATGATATCATTTTCATTTACAACTAGTTCAACGTTGATATTCCATCCACTTTGTCTAACTACATGTGTTGATGATTTAGAGTGAAGCGAAAGCCCGTTGGAGTCTACGATTAGTGCTTCAACCGAAATCAACCCTGGTTGTGGGTCCCAAGACGAAACTGTCAGATTGATTGTAGTATTTTCTCCAGGACTTAATCTGATGATACCATTATCAAGAATATCACCATTACTTGCCCTTAACCATGAATTAGCGACTAAAGGATGTTCAGAATTTGCAGTAATCAGGCAAGTTGTCCAAATCTTTGTTGTTCCACCAATACCGAGTTGATCCAAATTACCATGCACATTTTGACAATCAGCTGTGTGTATGGGTGAAGGAATTCCTACTAAGTGAAGTGTCATTCCATTGTGAGTGGTATTTGATCTGGCTTCTGGCAACGGAATCAATGCAGTTTCGATTCCATTAGTTTGAGAGTCTGTTGTGACTGATACCTTTTCTCCAGATCTTCCAGTATGTACCGGGCTAGAAGTTAGTACAGTGTCGCTTTCGTTAACAATGATTGAATGAATCATTGTGCCAAGTACAGGATGCGTTAATTCAATGTCCATTTGTATGTTATTTCCATTCCAGGAAGCATCCGGCTCGATTTGTAGAGGGACGCCTTTGATTTCACCAGGTGCGACTACGACTACTCCTTCGCCACTAAGAGACCATCCATTTGGTAAGTTGGATATTGACAAATCCATTATTGCAACATCATTACCAGTATTTTCAATCCATGCTGTAGGCCATGATTGAACTCCCTCGCGAACTTTCCATTGCCCCTTAGAATCAATGATAATTCCTGGTTCAGAACCAACTCTAATAGGGACCTGCTCCACGATTTCCCCTTCACCATTGCCGTTTGAAATCCGTATGCTAACCACGCCTACTTCTCCAGCGACAGCATCACTTGGAGGAGTGACTGTGATGTTGATTGTTCCCGAATCTCCAGGGGAAATCATATCTCCATTATTCGGGATAGTGACATTCCATCCTTGGCCGGCTTTAGCGAAATATGGTTTCGCAGGAGAATTGCCTTGTTGTTCAATTAACAACTCGATTTCGCCACCAGAAGGTGGAACTTCAAGTGAAGTGTTGGACAGGTCAATACGCCATCCTGCGACCGCTGCAACCTCTAGAGTAGTACTTACATTGTAGCCGATATTGAAGCCGCTTGAAGATGCAATTAATGTCAAATCAGCAGCTGTTGAAGCCCAAGCATCATCAGGGATTTCAACAACAAGATGTACAGTTTGACTTTCGAAAACATCTAATCTTGAGGAATTTATGGTTTGTGCACTCCAACTTGAAATATCATTGCCTTGGTATGTAATTTCAAAATTAGGTGTCAGTGTTAGTAGGTCATCAGTGTTGCCCATGTTTGTCAAGTTGAGGCTCAAATTAAGTTCTTGGCCGGGAGTGACAAGAATACTCTCACCTTGTTCGATTTGGATTTCCCATCTATGGTCCGGTCTTGCCTCAATCGTGATGTTTGCTTGGTCGGAAATCAAAGGGTTTCCAGTACTAGTCCAATCAAACAATAGTTGGAAATTTTCTCTCGCAGGGACATCTTCCGGTAGAGTAACCCACACTGGGACCATGCTAATTCCACCGGGGCCTAAAGTTCGTAACGGGTTGCTAATTTCAAAGGTAACATTAGGTGCCTCGGATAGATTTCCAGCAGTCGTACTACCGCTTAGTAAAAATGAATCTTCGCCATTACCTGGATTTTGCAATCTTAGAATGAGTTTGGTCCTCTCACTAACATTGAGAACGGCACCATCACTTGGAGTAACAACTTCTGCAACTGCTCTATACACCTGCAGAACGTGTAGGGAGATAGATAAGTCTGTGTTTGATTGACTCTCTTCGCTCTGATTGAAGAAGTGACGCATAGGTGGTGCATCTTCAGGTAAGTCGAGGTTTAATTGACCATTCTGTCCAGTCATTTCGAGCATTGTTCCATTGATGCTGAGGTCTCCACTTGTACTCCAATTCCATCCTGCCTTGAGCATACCTGCTGCTGACATATCCCACTGAAGTGTGCTACCTGCATAGTTTGATTCGAGTTCCCAAGATAGGCCTGTGCTAGGTACAGTTCTTATGTGCGGAATATTACTTGCAACATCACTTGCATAAATGGTAACAAAGAAATCCTCACAAATTTCTTCAGAACCTGAACCTATGCACAGAGTGAGAGTTGCGGATGTGGAATCCCCTACGGAAGAAGAACTCGGAACTTCTACTTCGATAAGATATTCTTGCATAGCATTAGGCCCGAGTTCTATTCCCCACTGTGTATTTCCTGAATAGTCCACAATTGTGGTGCTAGAACTCCATGAATTTGATGACCATTGCATCTCTGTGGTTTCTTGGGCATTTCCCACGTTTTCAACCATCAGCCATACATGGGCGACATCACCTGGACGCCCATAACCAATTCCGGACGGGAGTCCAGTGGAACCTTGCAATGACAGACCTCTCGTTCTTTGAACTTCTAGAGGTAGAGTGACTGTTGTTGTGATACTTTGGTCTTGATCCAAGGTTATAGTCAGGGGCACTTGTGCATCATCAGATCCTAATGCCTCAGTTGGGACATAGAATTCAAATTCGATAACCTGGGGACTATCTCGTTCTAGATTTAGTGATAGGTCAGCACTATTTTTTGGAGCGAAAGTCCAGCCTGTTGGTAAGCCAGTGTCATTGTAACTCAATGTCCATGCTGCATCTCTACTGCCAATGCTGGTGACAGTTATGTTCACGCTTTGTGTATTCCCTGGAAGCGCACGTGAAACCTCACTTGGAGTTTGTATCTGTGCAACGTGAGGCTCAAGAACCACAAGAGTAGTGCTGTAATTGTCATTATCAGTTCTAGTTTGTGTTAGATTGTTATTGACATCAAGAATCAATTCAACAGTGTGAACGCCAAGTGTTGCCTCGACATCTACGCTGAATGTTATGGGTCCGCCTTCTCCTGATGGTGCGGTTGCTTCTGCGATGTTTACCCTGTGTCGCTTAATTTCAATCCCATTCATCACTAGAACAGCATCTACTGGCTCATCAGTGTCAACAATTCCGATATTCGAGTACTGCCCCGAAATCGTTACCATTTCTCCAGGATCGGGGTCCGTGGGAGTAAATCCAATTCCTCTGTCATCAGCTAGAGGGGCGATGTCAGATTTAGCTTCACTGATTAGTGTATCACCAACCAAGATGTCTAGGTAACCGTCACCATCCATGTCTGCGACTGCTGGGGATGCCCATGTGCGATGAGGCACATCAATTGGCGATGACCAGCCAAGTCCTATGTCTGCTGAGGTTCCCGTATTGCCGTCAAAAGCAAATATTCTCTCACCATATGCAATTAGTAATTCAGGCTCGTCTTCTCCATCAAGGTCAATTGAAATTGGGGCAGAAACAGCTACTTCACCTTCGTTATCATTTCCGCTTCCGCTCTGCAAAATTCTAGACCACTCCCTAAATGGAGGGTCTATGGTTATGTCATGGCATCCTGCTACTCCGTCCCTATCTGTAGTTCCTGTACCTGTTGAAAACCATGTTACCCAGCAAACTCTGTCGGTTATGCCGTCACCGGTTGTATCGACCGGGAGAGGTTCTGCATCAGCATAACCGTTCTTTGCTCTGAATCTCCATATTTCATCAGTACTGGTTAATTCCATGCCGACAAATTGAGCGCCCAATCCATCATCTCCCCCATTACTATCTGAGGGGAGAGTCAGAATCATCTCTGGTGCAGCATCAGCATCCAATTGGGTGATAACAGGTCCGGGTAGCCTAAGCCGTGGGGTATCGTCATCACCGCTGTCAGTGCCTTGGATGGACACCCTCTCCCAGTCTAAAGATCCAGTGGGGCCATCAATTCTCCATACCCAGAAATTACCACTATTTTCATCAACAGTCGTCAAAACAACCGAACCACTGTTGTCATCTAATGCAGCAAATGCTGGGTCGGATGGGTGGGAGCCTCTGTCTAGTGCTACTCTCCAATCCTCTTCAGGGGATTGTAAGCCCAAGGGTAAAGCAACCACTGTTGGTTCGTCATTGGTAGTATCCACTGCTGCAATAATCAATTCGGGTGAACCGTCAAGAGAAAGGTCTGCCAGTAATGGTTGTGTAACCGCTTCTGGTGCAGTCCACAAGTGTGCATTGTCAATGCCGATTCGTAAATCTGCATCAGACCAAGACCACAATTTTTCATTGGAATGCCCAGATACTGTCCAACCAGATTCGTCGCAAGTAATGTCTGGTGACCAGAGATCTACCTCAAGTGCACTGTCAGAATCATAGACGATTGCAATTTCCTGTTTTGAATCTCCATCCACATCAACAATAACCGGTGTTGAACGAATGATGTCAACGTTTCCAAGATTTACTTCCCAGGCAATTTTTGCAGTATCTCCCTCGACAATCGCCAGATTTCTTTGAGAATTTTCAGTGTAGGTTAGAACTGCGAATAGGTGGTTTTCCCCACATCTTTCTTTGGCGCCCTCTGGCGCTGTAATCGATGTTGACATATCGGCAATGGCAACTCCGTATCCGTCTGCTCCAAGTCCTGAATCAAATGCAACCCAGTTTATTGCAGGCGTATCAATTGTTGCCAAACCAGAATCGCCGTGTTCAGGAAGTACTCTTGAATGACCGGGATCTCTTCCATATTGAGCCCATGGCTGTGAGAGGGGGTCCCATGAGCCATTATCCTCTTCATCCGCAGTTGTTGGCATAGGAACTACGATAGTCGAAGCTAGCAATATCAGCAGCATCAAAACCGCTCTAGATTGCTTATGCATACGCTTCACCAATAATAGTGGGGCCTTCGGGGTAGTTAGGGCTTTGGGCCCTACGGGCCCATCAGAAAGCGATAAATCACATCATTTTTTATTGCCGAATTGCGACGAATATCTGAGTAATCCCTCGTTTTCGAGGGGGCATGATTCAAATAGGGGTCGCTGGTGGCGTGAATGACTTCGGTCACTTCTCTCCCGAGGCATTGCCGGTGAAGGACGGATGAGGTACAGAACCTCAATCGTCCTCCGGTGATAAATTGGGCGAGAAATTTTGAGGTGAAAAAATGTACAAAGTTGTCACTAAAGAGGACACTATTCGCATCCCTGCGGAATATATTCGCAAGGACAAGTCACTTAACGAGCACATCGATCGTTTAGCAGCATCTGCATTCGAGGGACGCTTTGATGACAATAACCGATTTGTTCTGGTTACATCAAACCACGAACCAATTGACAGAGGACGAATTATCCACGGAGATGGTGCGATTTACCAACGTGTTCGCTTCGACGCTGTACTTTTCTGCATAGACGATTACGAAGTAGTCGAAGGAGCTGTTTCAGAAGTTAACGACTTTGGTGCATTCGTGAGAATCGGTCCAATGGAAGCACTTCTTCACAAGTCGCAAATCATGGAAGACCATGTCGACATCAATGCAGGAATGGGAGTTCTCGAAGGACGCCAAAGTGGTCGCAAACTCGGAGTAGGAAGCTCAGTTCGTGCAAGAATTGTATCACTATCACCAGATACTAGCGATCCACGTCGCTCTAAGATTGGTTTAACATGCAAGCAAACAGGTCTTGGAAGCCACGATTGGATTCACGAGGACCAAAATTGATTAGGAGAGAGATTGAATGCCAAAAAATCCGTTTGCATGTAACGAATGTCACATTATACTCGCCGATGGTGTAGACCAATGCCCAAGTTGCCCTTCCTCTCCTGTCTCATCAGATTGGACAGGATATGTGGTGATAATGGATCCAGCACGCTCAGAAATAGCAAAGCGTCTCAACATTGAACATCCTGGAAATTACGCACTCAAGGTGAACATTCGCTGAAGGAGGAATATAAATGGAAATTATTGACCGTAAGGAAAACCCACTATTGAACAGAGTAGAGATTGAATTCCGCTGGAACCATGAAGGTTCAGCGACTCCTTCTCGTGCTGAAATGCTTAATGGAATCGCTTCTATTGAACCAGGTTCCAATCGCGACTTAATTGTGATTAAGGATGTAAAAACCAGATTCGGAATGGGTTCTACTACAGGACTCGGACTGGTTTACTCTGACAAAGAATCGATGAAAGTTGAACCTAGTTACATGCACGAAAGGTATGCAGAGATGCGCTCCGCAAGTGCTGATGCTGAAGAGGAATCAACAGCAGAAACCACCGCAGATGTTTCTGGAGGTGAAGAATGATGTCCAGCCCAAATGCTAGTGCCAAGTGGTCCAAGTATGGTGTTGAAGACGGTAAGCTAGTCCGTAAGGCGGAGTTCTGCCCTACATGTGGGCCAGGTGTTTTCCTCGCAGTTCACAAAGAC
This sequence comes from Methanobacteriota archaeon, assembly GCA_002710205.1. Classification (GTDB taxonomy): domain Archaea; phylum Thermoplasmatota; class Poseidoniia; order Poseidoniales; family Poseidoniaceae; genus MGIIa-K1. The sequence continues at coordinate 9,608 of PAJN01000049.1, forward strand.
CGCAAATCATGTGGTCGCTGTGGATACACAGTCAAGAACGAGTAATCATTCTGATTCACTCATGTGGCAGCTAAAGTTGCCTTGATTGTCTAGAACCATCCAGACGCCGTCTTTTTGAATTAATTGTACACCCAGGTCGACTCTTCGAACTGAGTCTCCTCGCAACATAAGATCATCTCTCCATGAGATTATTCTCCAATCATCACCATCAAAAATTGCATCTTGAATCGTACCACGTAATTTTCTTGCTACGGTAATTTGGTCATTTTCAAATTCCCAAGTCCATCCATCCTTTGAAGATAATAGGAATTTTTCACCATGGTTGAAAACCTCTTCCAAATCACATTCGACATCAAGTGTACCTTCAGTCAATATTTTACCATCATTAAGTGAAACCTTACGATATTTACCACCCCTTGTCCACACCATTACATGTTCTTCTAGAATCGAAATTGCAGCAATTTCGTCAGCACGGGGAGGTGTTTTTTCCTTTGATTGGAAAAGTGGTAACCTCCATATTTCATGATCGCCAGAGTCCACACAATACAGTCCTCGCATCCAAAGAGCGAAGATTATTTTGTCATCTTTTGCACTAAGTGCCAATGGTTCAGCATCCACAATATGGCACCAAGTAGATCCAGCAACCATTGCATTATTGCGATTTAATCTTAGTTCAGCTTTAGATATCCCATTTTGTATTTCGTCATTTAGTGAAATCAATGCCATTCGTGCTAATCGTAATTCATGATCTACCCATGTCGCAACCAATCCTTCATCACACATAGCAGCATGAGTAATGTCTGTGGGAAACGGATTTGCAGTATTCCCATCGATTGTAATACCGCCATCTACATCGATGACTACTTCGCGCCCTCCGTGGTGGAAAATTTTCCAAGGTGCGCTCTGCATGATTGCGCCAAATGGTTTAGGATTGTAACAATTCCTTCAAAAATCATCATCTCTACGCCATCCCATGGTCAGCCTGATTCTAATTTCCGGAGGCGACATCGCTTCAACCAATCAAGCCGATGAATTGCTAAAACTATGCGAATGGCAAGAACTGGGATCTGTTGAGGGAATGAAGGCTTATTCTTACATGCATGCACGAATGTGGTGGGTAGAAGATGGTTGTTTGTGGGAAGACGATCTCGACAAAAGGTGGCATAAAGCCACAGGAGAAATTCCTAGTGAGGTGATATTCCCTTCACGTCATTCTGCAGCTAGCGGTAATGCTTCACTAACATTACATCCAATTGGCACAATGCAAGTTCCACACAGTGAAGTTCCAGAGTATGGTGGTAGAGCTGCGGATTGCCCTCCTCCTAATCCGAGAATTGCAGCATGGTGGCGTGAACTCAATCGGGTTGCAAAAAACTTTGATGATTTTGATTTGTCTTTGGAAACCACCCATCATGGGCCATGGATTGAAACTCCGTCTTTGTTCATCGAAATTGGTTCAACATCTGAAACCTGGGGCCACATTGGGGCTGCAAAATTACTCGCTGGAATTATCTACCGAGGCCTAGGTCTTGATGGCGGAACTGGTTTAGGAAACTGGAATGGGCAAGGCCAGGTGGTAGTAACTCTGGGTGGCGGACATTATGCACCGAGAGGCAATCTTTTGGCATCACATGATGATGTTTGGATTGGTCATATGTTGGCGACTTATGCTCTACCATTTTCTAAGGATGCAGATGAAAATGTATCCGGCATGTGGGAAAATAGCATTCGTAAAGCAATATCTTCGACTAAACTCGCATTTCCTGGCGGAGATGTAGTTTGTAGCATGGACAAAAAGGCATTCAAGGGTTGGCAGCGCCAAGCGATTAGGGATTTGTTAGAGGAATTAGAAGTCCCATTGCTTAAGCGAGCAGAAATCATCGGATGAAAACGGTCAAGAATCCCCTTCCCTAGCATAGAGCATGGTCGGGTGGTTCTCACGTATGGTGGTCGCCATGACCATCAGAATGCCACGCTGGTTTGTGGGATGGGTCAGCCGTAGATATGTAGCAGGGTCTAAGTTGGAAGATGCCGTCAAAGTGATGCGTCGTCTTTCAAAAGAAGGTGCATGTTTCACGATTGATGTACTCGGCGAAGAGATTAATTCGATGGAAGAAGCAACATTTTTCCTTGAAGAGTATAAGCGAGTAGTTTCTGCAATTATTGACAACGATTTCGATTCAAACCTGTCCATTAAACCCACGGCATTTGGGTTGCTTTTGGATAGGGAAAAAGGAATGGAAAATATCGAAACTCTAGTTCGAATGGCACATGGGAATGATATGTTTGTTAGATTAGACATGGAGGATCACAGAGTTACTGACGACACAATTCAAGTCATGCTAGAAATGCATGAAAAGGGCTTGACAAATGTTGGAGTTGTCCTACAGGGTCGACTGTTTAGAACACTAGATGATATCCAAAGTATCGCAGATAAATTGGGGCCCAATGCGGACTATCGTATTTGCAAGGGTATCTATCTGGAACCTTCAGAAATTTCTCATACAGAGCGTCAACCAATCATTGATGCCACAAACCAGTGTATCGATGCTATGCTAGATTCAGGAGCTTATGTTGGAGTTGCTAGTCATGACCATCCAGTAATCAACCACACACTTTCCGCCTTAGAAAAAAGGGGAATGGGGCCTGAATTAGAGGATTCTCGCGATAACGCAGGACCTAAGAGAAAACAGAAAGGTCCAGGGTATGAATTCCAAATGCTTCTTGGAGTAAGAGGGCCACTTCGAAGAAAATTGTGCTCAAAGGGTCACAGAACTAGAGTCTATATCCCGTATGGAGAAAAATGGTACGAATATTCAATTCGAAGATTGAAGGAGAATCCTACGATTGGTTCCCAGGTTGCTAAAGCGTTCTTGATGCCATGGACAAATCGACCATAATCAATTTCGCTTCTTTTTCTGACGGCGACCTTGTCTCTGTTGCTTTGGCTTTCCAGATTTTTCGGCATCCGGAACTTCTGGGTTTGGGTTATTACCCAAACGGCCTTCTTTCCATGCTTGTCGACGCTCACGAGGAGTCTGGGGTATATTCTCTTCGACTCGTGGAGGTTCGTGCAAGTAAATTCTCTTGATATCGTGAGCTGAAACTCTTCCAGTCATTGTTCTTCCAGATCCTGTGTGTATGGCCCTAATTTTCCATTTTGAGCCATCGTGCTCCATTATTGAACCTGCCTTGAACATCTTTTCCCTTTCGACGAAGATTGAGTCGCTGTCAGAAAATTCACCTCGAGTAAGTGTTAGTCTTACCATTACTACATCGGAACGAACTGCATTTGCTCTTCCAATTTTAGATGCCACTAATTTCCTTCGCGAATTTCCGGTTTTTGTTTCTACACGATTAATTTCCCAACTGGCATCCTCGTGCTCGAATATGTCTCCGATGTGTAATTCCTCATCATCATCGATTTCGATTTCAGCGACTCTCGAATGAGCGCCTTCACTCAAGATGAAAGGGATTACGATTGAGCGTGGTGGGCGGATTTGAAGTGTATGCACGTGTCCACATTCTTGGCATTTTAGCAAGTAATCTGTGCCTTCTCCTGCCTTCTTTTCCTTGAGGATATCTTGTCCGCAGAATTCGCCACAACCGGGGCAATCCGTGACATTTTCGACAAATTCTTCTTCGACGTATTCGTCATCCATGTCTTATCCCCCATTATGACGGCCATGCCAGTCACCTTTGAGTCTGTCGGCAAATGCGAAGACTTGTGAAGTGGTGTCCAGAGCGGGACACATGCGCGAGGATCTACTTGCAGCAATTCTGGCTGCGGACAAGGAACTTTCTCGTGATGAGCCAGAGGTTGCAGCAAATATCGGCCAACAATTAGAACACATGGGGTTGACAACATGGTCAATTTCTGTTCGTCGCAGAATTAGAGATGCGGTTGCTAGAATTTCTCCAAAAAACATCATTCAAACAGGAGCAGGAATTGGCCACCTTTCTGCCTGGATTCTTGATCATTATGAAGGCAAAGATGGATTGGAAAACTTCCAAATTATCGAGGAAGGTAACAGGTTTGCAGTAATTCTAACACGTCTATGTCAAAGGTATTCTTCAGTTCCAACTAGTATTAAAGTAGGAACTCCTAGTCTACTTACTGGTGAATTGAAAGCATGGAATATCGCCAAAACGGGGGACCCTCCTATGCAAGAAAATGCAGATGCGATAATTGTAGATGCAACTATGGAGAAATTAGCAGATGATATTTCCGCTATGCTGCCTTTACTAACTAAAAATGGAGTGTTATTCACAATCGAGCCAACACCGCCAGTTGGCGATAGGGATGATGATGATGCGGAGGTTGTCGGATTCAACAAATGGATGGATTTGATTCGAAACACTAACGAGTCACACCACATAGCATTCGCACCATTATTTGGCGGAACAATTGTGGCATGGTTGCCTAAGAACTAGGCGCTGCCGCATCGATTAAAGCATCGATTTGCAGCATGCCATACCCGTAATGGTCGTCGTGATTATTCTGGCCACTGCGCTTCTTTGAGGAATCCGCAATCCACTGTTTTAGATTGTCTAGCATGTCCGTGCCACCGTCCTTTAATTCAGGATGTGCTTCAAACATCAGTGCTATTGCTCCAGTAACATATACTGTAGCACCACTGGTGCCATTAGCAAGCCCCCAACTGTCACCCCGAATGATTACTGGGACTTTGTGCCCCGGAGCAACCACTTCTGGCTTTTCATCAGGACTGTTTCGAGGAAGCATAGGAGGCCAGATTCTACCGTTATTATCTCCGATAGATGAGCCATCCCAGAGATTACCATCTACGTCAACAGCTCCTACACAAATCACAGTGTCTACGATGCCAGGAGATGCCACATCACCATCGTCATCTCGACCGTCATTACCAGCGGCTGCAATTACTACTATCCCCGCATCATACGCATTTTCTACAGCGTCTTCTACAGCATCTCCTAGGATTATGGAGAACCCTGAAGCATTACCTCCTAATGATAAGGATATGATATTCACATTCTTTGAGACACACCAATCAATAGCTTGGGCAACTGTTGAGTCATCACCTTCACCGCTCCCAGATAAGGCCTTAGCAACATACAAGTTTACGTCGATTGCAAGACCAGTTAGTGCACCATCTGCGACCAATATTCCAGCCATCATTGTTCCGTGACCATTATCATCATACGGTTTCGACTTACTTCCAATAAAGTCCGACCATTCGGCTAGGTTAAGATTTGACAAATCAGTGTGCGTCATGTCAATGCCAGAGTCTACCATGCAAACATCTACATCATTTCCTGTTAGGTAGTCAACTGAGTCATAGTGAATCAGTTCGTCATATTTTTCTTCCTTTTCTAGAACCATGGCATCAGGTCCAGTTAGACTAATTTCTCCAGTGAATATCAAGTAAGCAAAAACGCCTGCAGCCAACAAAACCACAGCGGTCGCAAAAATTGTTATTTGTTTGATGAAATCCAAATCACTTTCCAGCTCACCATCAGGGATATCGGTAACTGGTTGCATGAAATCACCCTAGCGCTTCAACGGCTTCAACTAATGTTTCTGCGAACAACTTGACTTCATCTTCAGTATTGTACAAGTAAGCACTGGCACGTAGAGACCCTCTGTCGATACCTTTTGCATTGAACCATGAGTGAACACAGTGCATTCCACTGCGTACCATTACTCCTGCTGCTTCATCCAATAGAATTGCAATATCGTGTGCATCAATATTGTCGAAAAGGATAGAGCAAATCCCTCCACGTAGAGAGGGGTCTTCTGGGCCAATAATTTGCAATCCATTAACATCTTTCAAGATTGATGTCATAATGCGGTTTAGGGAAACTTCGTGCTCATGAACAGCATCCAAATCTATGTTTGAAATGTAATCTATTGCTGCACTCGTACCTAGTATCCCTGCATAATTTCCTAATCCACCTTCGAACCTTGCTGGGGGCTTAGACCACGTCAATGAATCGTAGTGTGAAGTCTCAACTGTACTTCCACCTGATTGTATAGAACGCATACCTTCGAGAAGATCCATTCTGCCCCAAAGCCCACCCATACCTGATGGACCCATCATTTTGTGAATTGAGAATGCCATAAAATCGATTCCCAAATCTTTGACATCGACCTTCATGTGAGGAGTTGATTGGGCACCATCAATGCAAACCATGGCTCCAAAATCCTTGGCTATCTTGGCTGCCTCTTTTACAGGAGTTGCAATACCATCGAGATTCCCTACATGAGATAGTGAAACCATTTTCAAATTACTTCCAGCTTCTGCACAGGCGTTTTCAAAATTTTCTAGGCAGAATGTGTTGTCATCATTAGATTTGACAACCCTGTGGTCTATTCCTTGTTCTTCTTCCAGTTGTAGCCAAGGTACGAGGTTAGAATTATGCTCCCTATCAGTAGTTAGAACAACATCGCCCTTGTTCCAAGACAAACCTTTAGCAACTTGATTGAGCGAATGTGTTGCGTTCTTGGTAAATATGATTTCATTCGATTCATTGGCGTTGAACAGTTCAGCCATTTTCTTTCTGCAGTTCATCATTTTTCGTGAAACAGTTGTTGCATACCTGTGAACAGAGCGCCCTCCACATCCTGGAGATTCTTCATAATATGAGCGAATCGCTTCGATAACAGAGTTGGGCCGTAGAGTCATACAGGCATTATCAAGGTAAACTGGAGGATTATCTCCATTGAGTGTCGGGAAATCCTGCCGATGTTTCGAAAACATCACCAAGCCTCCTTGTCTGGAATGAAATCAACTACTGGGCTGTTAATTCCACAGTTTGTACATGTGTATCTGGTAGGATATTTCTCATTACATCCCTCACATGTTTCACCAGCAACACCTCTGCTGTTGCAATTAGGACTAGCACAGTCAACGATTGTTTCTCCATTTTCATTTTGACTAATTGGTGCGTTCGCTTCACAAGATGGGCATTCGCCTTCTGCTGCTAAAATCACGCCTTCAATCAGTAGATCTGCGTCTGCTGCTGCTGCTGCCTTGGTGCGTACTTTTGCACCTTCACCTAGCATTCTTTGAGGGAACCAAAGCATGTGCATCAACAAGTAAATCAGTACAACTCCGGAGATTAAGTGAACTGCATAAACTGCATAGTTTGTAACATCTCTCTCCGCAATGAAATGGGCTCCGGACCATCCGTTTATCACCATAGTTAGAACCCATGTTACTACCATAATTGTCCAAGCAAAAAGACTGTGCTCAGCCATGGCTTCCTCCATCACTCTAACGTCAGTGTGGACGTGGTTTTCTTGTACATGATAATCACGAGTTTCTGTTACTGCCTTCCAAAAGAAGTAGGTGAAGAAACACCCTACTGCAGTAAGCATTACTCCTCCTAATGCATCGCCCGGGCTGGCTCCAATTGGGAAGTTTGGAGAGTTGACATGGAGTAATACTTGTGAGAGGAAAAGAGATGACCAAATGATGATTACATTGATTATATGTCCTCGCATTACAGGGAAGTTAACCGAAATTTGAATGAAAAACCATAGCCAAAGTATTCCTGAAATTACTAGTTGGAAGAATGCGAATCCTCCAATCTCAGCTAAACCGTCTATGCCAGTGACTTTTGGGTCACCTCCCGCAAACAAGTCTGCTGAGATGGAGCCAAGAAGGAATGCAAAAATTCCAGTTAGCATTGTCATCAGGTGCGGCTGACCCCATTCGTGGCGCAATAACTTGAATTGGAATTTCCATTCATGGCGAATCTGATCAACAGTCGCAAGCATAGGATGAAGGTCAGAGAACTTCTTTTCGAGCACAATATCTCCTAATCTGAAGGACATCTCTCCATGCCCATCGGCAGAGATTTCTGTTGGGATAATCTCCTCCGCCATGGTTGTTGGGGGGCGCTCTCCCTTTGAGTCATTTCGGTTGTTTGCACCTCCGTAGGAGGTGTAGAATTATTATTTCAGAACTGATTCAAAATTTGACTAAGAAAGTGGTTTAATTCTTGAATCTCCAACCCATTCATCCCAACTAGAATCGAATCCTTCGTATGTTATGAAAAATGAACCAGGTTCAACTTTCAATACACTAGCATCCCACCATGTTCCATTCCATTCAACTTTGACTCGCTGGCCGATTGAAAAAGGGTTGTTGAAGGGGTGGTTCTCAGGCCTAACTTTCCAACCGGTTGGTCCAACAACATAAATCGTATTTTTTGTCTCTATTTTCGCAGTCGCTCTCTCATCAAATAAAATTGAAATTATTGAACTAGAATTAATATTTCCTTCACCTAATTTAGGATGGGCGTATGCATATCCATTAACTACTCCATCTGCGAGAAATGCGTCCTTGATTACTACTTCAGGTTTCAATATATTTTGATCCTCTAATGACTCCGAAGCAATCATGTATTTTGCTAGAGATCTGTAATTAATTTCTGAATCCAATTCTATCCCTAATTCAGTAAATTCTTGAATCACATCCTCCACAGGAATCGGCTCATCTCCAATTTCTGTCAAAATTCGGAAATATTCTCGCGCAGCAATTGTTCCAGTTCCATTGGTGTCAAAGACTTGGAAGGCTTCAATCAATTCACGTTCTGCTTCAGAATCATGCTCAATATATTCCTGAACTTCATCTGAAGACTCATTCAAAGGTTCGATTCTTCCCCATTCAACAAAATCTTCTACATCACCGTCGTCAAAATGAATTAAGAAGGTATGATTTTCATTTTCTTTAGTTATTCTGCCAGAATAATAGTGCCCATAGTTTTTCCAATTAACAAAAACTCTGTCTCCAACATTAAACGGTAATCCCGCAGGTCGAATTGTTCCGGGGGATGATCCGATAACTACTGCGTGCTTAATTTCAATTTGGTTCGTTTTTGGTACTTCTATCTTGTAGGTTCCGTCTTCATTAATCGCAACTACTCTACACCTATCTAGCCAGCGCAGATTAGTCGGGCTATTGTATTCCACATGGTCTCCAACATTGAATGATTGTGGCAATTCAATTTCTGGAATTGGAGGTGGTTGAGGTGCCTTAGGAGCTTCTAGCATTCCCATCTGTTGGAGAGCAGCAATAACGGCTTCAGTTACCATTTGAGGATCATTGTTAATCGTGGTATTACTAATTACATCGCCACCAATCACCGAATCCTTCATTTCGATATTATTACCCGATGTAGGGGGTACAGGAATCCATTCTGAACCAGTCCACATGAATTTTCCATCCGGACTCAATACTGGGTCGCTCATGCCGTCTCCTAATTATTGAAACATATCAATTGTACGAATTTGAAATATTTTCCACACGACAAATCCGGATTAAACTTTATACGGACATTACTGCAAGGACAACCATGAGAGAAACGTCACATTTTCATCCTATACACGATGAGAATTCAGTTGAAATACCTCAATCGATAACAATTGATGTAAGTGGCACAAAATCGGATTTTTCTAAGAATAATAGCAAATCTAAAACTCCTAATTCTGAACCTAGATCTAAATCATCGATTCTCTATATTATGATTATTGCTAGCTTTATTTTGGCTCCAGTTTCAGTGATTGAAGAAGTATGGTTGACACAGACAATAGATAGAGATGAATGGGGGGATACTGTTTTCACACAAGAAGTACATGTTGGTCTACGGCAAGTAATGTACGAGACTTGCGTTGATGGAACTGATTGCGAATATTCCGACCAGGAATACTTCGACAATCTGCACGATATGTGTATGGACGAAGTTGGAGGAGATGAAGGAGAAATCGATGAGTATTGTGGGCCGTGGTCTGATTTGTATATTGGTGGTATGGCAACAACAGTGCTAATCATTTTAGCCGCCGTAATGTTATTTGCTGCATTTTTCATGCAAGGAAAACCCGATACTATTGAAAAATCGAATTTCATTGCAATGGGAGCAGGCGGTTTGATTATTTTAGCATTAATTTTCTGGAGTTTCATGTTACCTGATGCTGCAGATAATTTGGATTGGGGCAGAGGTCCTTGGTTCGCAGTGCTTGCTGCAGGGCTCTCGATTGCTTCAGGGTTCATTGGATACAAACAATTGAAAGAATCCGATGGTCAAACATTTTGACTTAGCACACCGCTGCAGAACTTTGCAAGATGTGGCGCCGAGAGGGAGATTTGAACTCCCGAGGGACAGGCCCACGCGATTTCCAGTCGCGCGCACTACCAGGCTATGCGATCTCGGCCGCATCTTCGCCGACAGGCCTTTCATGTTTAACCGAAACGGTCGAAAAACGCTCGATATAAATCCGAATCGATTATATCGCATTGGAAGGTCGCCACGACTACGCCACCATGGCTTAGTGGTATAGCACCTCATTGGTAATGAGGAGGTCGCGAGTTCAAGTCTCGCTGGTGGCTCCAGACTCATATCACCGCTTTCAGATGTGACCTTCTTGGGTAGAGTTGATAGGTTGCGGCAGACCCGTAGGGTCTGTTGTGTAACATGAAATCGTCAGCAAGAACCCCCCTGGCAATATTTTTGACAATTCTAATGATTAGTCATGTGGCAGCTGCAGCAACCAGTCTTTGGAATGGTCCTTCTGGGCTCGCTGGAACTTCAAAGAATATCACTGCAGCGTTCGAAGTTCCAGGTAATGCAACAGTGATTGATGCTTGGCTCCATGTTGATGAAAGCGGTTACCTAGAGGATGGTTACGGTGAAACTTGGACTGGAGAGGATGCCCCTGGAAACTTCACTTCAGGACAATTCACGAACACGATGATGGGTAAATTCGACGGATCAATGTCTCTAGCACCCGATAGCGCTGTTTCCAATATCAATACATTCTCTTCGGCTAGTCTGCAACTTCCCAGCACCTGGACTCATTCTGGTGCAATTTGGGAAGCAGTAAATCCTTCGAGTATGAGCGGAACAGTTACTGGTTCAACACGAACACTGGCACATGGTTACGTTCCAGCATCTGCTGCAGATGGCGGCGTTGTTGCAGCAACTCTACCTGGTCAAGGTCTTCCAGTAAATACTGCGGGAAGACTAACAGCGCCACAATTCTTGGTGCCATCGCCAATTAACCACTTCAATTTATCATTCTCACATTGGCACCATTTGGATGTTAACGATGGAGTTTGGGTTGAGTATAAACTAGACAATGGTGCTTGGACTTATATCGAGCCATCAGGTGGTTATCCTTCAACAATCTCTAGCAACGCTAGTGTCCCTAACGGTGCAAACGGTACAGGGTTCGGAGTGTTCGGTGATGGGAATCACAGTGGCTGGAATACTGCTTTATTCAATTTAGACAACATTACTGGAATTTCTAGTGCAACTAATATGCAATTCAGATTCCAAGTTTGGACAGATAGTAGTAGTACTCCTAGACCGGGTTGGTTCTTGGATGATTTTTCAATTACAAACGTCGGTAATTCAGTTGGATTGTGGCATCATGGATGTTATACTCAAACCTCTACTACTTGCCTCTACAGTAACAATGCAGAAGGAGCGCTGGAAAGTTCTATTGACTTGTCATCGAGCAACACTGGCTCAAAAATCCAGACTCGCTTAGAATTCGATCTCGAAGGTTCTCTGTACGACAATTTCTGTGTGGAATTGTCAACGAATAATGGAACCTCATGGACTGATATTTCATCATCCAGTGGCTCTAGTTCTACTTCATGCAGTTCACGAGGTTCAATTCCAGGTAGCAGCTACACATTACCAAACGGAACTACAGTTTACGATGAATCCGGTGGATTCGTAGTATTGGATTTCTCAATACCTTCGTCAATGATCGGTGCAACCACTGCATCAAAAATTCGTTATGTTGTTGACACAGACTCTTCGGTTCAATATGGTGGTAGTATGGATAGTAGAGAAGGGTTAACTGTTGATTGGTTCAAAGTAGTCAATTCATCAGGAAATACTGTTCATACAAATCAACTTTCGAATACTTCATCGGCAACAAGTTATGGGGTAAATGGTGCCGCCAATGATTGGGCATTCATTCAAATTGGGACTGGTGGTTTATCCATAAGCGATAGCTTGGAAGATGCGCCAGCTCTACCTCCTGGTGGATGGAGTATTTCCAATCAAGTTGGTCAAACAGGCTGGCAATTTGGTGCAGTTTGCTCGAACTACACAGATGGCCCCTCGTCCTTCCCAAGCGCAAGTCTTGGATTTGCTACAAATCTGTGTGGAGATTATGATTCTAGTTCAGATAACTCATTAATCTCTCCAAATTACTATGTTCCACTCGGTGCAAGTGCAAGATTTGTCTGGAAACACTGGATGTGTTCTGAAGATACTTGGGACGGAGGTGCACTGTATGTGTCAGTTAACGGTGGTGCATGGAACCAAGCCTTTGTCAATTACGCAAATGGATCAAATTGGTACGATGGGACGATTTCCAACACTGTGGCATTTTCAGGAACTGATGTTTGGGATGGTCGGCAATATGTAGCAGCTTCAGGCGGTTGGTCTTGCACTAGTTCAGTCAGTATACCGTGGCTAGATATGGAATATGATGTGTCAAATCTTTCAGGAAACAATGTCTCGTTTAGATTCCGGCAAATGGCGGATTCTGCAGTTCAAGAACCGGGTTGGTATGTTGATGACATAGGTCTTGAAGTAGACTGGTTCGAAACTGAAGGTTCTTGGATGTCACCTCTAGTTTCTACTCATGATTTAGGATATGGATTCGTAGATGCCGACATCATTCTACCTAACAACACCTGGTATGGAGTCAATGTCTTGGATTCCACGGGACAGGTTATTCAAGGACATGAAAATATGACCTTGCCCCTGTCATTGGCGAGTATTGATAGAGATCTGCATACAGGAATATACATCGAACTAATGATGGGGACTGGCGATGAATACTATACGCCTCTAATCAAGGAGCTAACCGTAGGTGCAACACGATATTTCGGTGATGCAAACGGCTGGAATATACCTTCCTCAATATCTCGAATGTCTAATGGTACTTGGATCAATAATGGCGGTTCAACTCAAATCGTAACCGGAGAATCAGGTTTGTCTTCCCGCCCGATTTCTTCAGCAATGATAACTGGAAATTTCTCTGGCATAACCTCGTCATTGACTACTTCGGGTACTCAAACCGTCTCAACCAGTACGGTGAATGGGGTTCTAGATTTGGGCGATATGCGAACCTATCTTACTCCAAGAGTTTCATTTGCACCTGGTGCTATGGCGGAATCATTGGCATTCAGAGGAGTGTTTGCTCAACCTGCGCATGACGCATCAATTGATTTGGCAGATGATGGCGTTATTGATTGGCAATTCTCATCATCGCCAGCATATGGTTCGTATGGATGGCAGACAAGAATGGATTCTACTTCAGTAACACATTCAATGAGCGTTACTGGTAGCGGAACAATGTCTGTTTTGGTCCCCCAAAACGCAAACATTCATACTTTGCTACTCGGGATCACTCCTAGTGGCAATACTGAACCTTTGACAGTGGCAAGTGGACAGAATGCATTCTATCAAATTCCAGCATATAATTGGNCAACGACNGTTGTTTCAATCACAAGNCCACAATTAGTATCAACGGGGNTTCATACNGATTCTTCAGGTAGGAATTGGTCNATGTACGACATTGATTTCTCTTCTTCATCTTCCACATCCTTTGAANTAGGATCTTTTGCAATTGGTTACAACTTGTTTGAGAATGTTTCAGGATTAGGCCAAGTNGTCAAGACCTACCATGAACTAAATTCAAACAATGGACAAATCGANATTGTCGAAGTACCACTGACATGGAATGCTGCAGACGGAGGTGTTGCAATCGATGGTGGAGTCTACCATGAAAATATGATAACAAATCATCCATTTAATGTCCCAGAAACATGGTATCCTAATGGCATATTACAAGGCTTTACTACTCAGCATCACCATCTACTAGGAAATGAAAACATTGCTGAGATTCACTTGATTGGAATGGATTCATCGGGTGATTTCGTGAATATTGTCCTTAGCGATATTCANTCGAGCCCTGTATTCTCCCAGTCCAGTGGCCAGAGTATGCTAAAATTGAACNACACATCTTCAGTAAGCGAGATNGGTGGGAGATTNGTTGTCGATTGGCAGTTTGAAGTTGATTGGGATTGGAATGATTCTCANTCAATGTCATGGACAGCGCAAGGATTCGATGCAAACGGTGAGGGATTATCTCCTGCTACTGCACAGTCAGGCGGAGTGGCAACACAAGCTAGCGAAAACGACTTGCAGGTCGATTCTTGGAGTGTTACAGATTTGTTCGGTCACGATTTGTCTGATCTATTCTCGCCTTCCTATCCATTCTGGGCTAAATCTGGAAGCCAAGTTTCAGTATCCGGTACAGTTCGTTTCGAAAACACTCTAGAGATGAGGCCATTAATCGATGACTTCGTTGTCGCAGTAAATATCGATGGCAATGACGTAGTAATGAACTCAACCGGAGATGGACAGTGGACAGGTCTTGTTACTCTACCAACCTCAACAGATGAAGTAAATTTGACGCCTTATGTGATACGCGCAGGGCCAGTTACCGGTGCAAGTGGNGCTGAAGACACAACTCTAACAACTCCGGTAAACATACTGCTTGACAGTCAATCGCCATGGGCGTCTAACCTACAGGTGAATAACGGNCAGAGACTCTTAGATGCAGATGGTTACACTTGGGACCCATCTTCCACCCTATCGCTGCAGGTTACTATTACAGATGAGCAAGCATTAGGCGACGAAATAGTCATGCATTATTGGCGCGAAGTGATGGACGACTCTAACCTCGATGGTATTGCAGATTACTCCGAGTATCAAACCATGTCGAAACCCTTGCCAGAGGGTATTGCAGGAGAAAGGACGCTCACATTTAGTGGGATTGACGTTTCAGGTTTGGAAATGAATGCTCAATTCTCAGTATTCTTCACAGGNACCGATTATGCAGGACATGAACTTGTGTATGGTGGAGATGCAGGTATAGATCACGATATGGGGACCTTGAATNTTGCAATAAATGAACCAACAACAATACCTGCTAGCGGATTGGTTTTGGATACCATTAACGAGCAATTACTTGCTGGACAAGTTCACAACCTAACCATGGAAATCAGTGACGCAAACGGAGTCAATTCAATCGATATTGTAACCATCAAATTGTTGGGTTCAGAGGAAGATACGATTGGAGTGATGAACTGGGAGCCGAGAAATGGTGCAATGTATACTAGTAACGATTCTCAATTGACTTTGCACGATGTCATCATAACTCAGGGCTCAGGAGATGTTTGGTCTGTTTCATGGCANTTCACTTTAGATTGGGATTTCGATGAAACAGTCATGCCCGAATATGCTTTGCCAGCGATTGTAGTATTCGATGATGATGATTTGAACCCTGTTGCACTATTGACTAATCTTGGAGAAATTAGGTGGCAATTAGACAACAACCTTGCAGTTGTTGTGACTAATATGTCNGATAACACTCCGCCAATATCNATGCATTCAGCAGAGCACATTTACGTNCAGCCTGGTGATGATTTGACAATATCCGGAGCAGTAATTTACGAAAAATCTGGTGCTCAGATAACTACTCTACCTGAGCAGGGTCTTGAGATTGGAATACAGACTATGTATGGTAATGACCAGTTACAGGCTTATGCTGAAGTTGGTACCGGCGGTGAGTGGAATACAGGAATGATTCTTCCATCAAGATCAATTTCACAGCCTATGCTAATTTTGGATTATTACATCACTGGAATACCAGCTCCTGGTGGAGATGTAACACAGACTCAAACAATCGTAACGGTTGATGAGACAGACCCTGTTGTGCAGTTTGCTACAGCTCCTCTATCTCTAGATGATGCTGATTTAGAACTGCTACAATTTTCGGTATTGATTATCGAAGAAGGAGGTATGCCAGAAGGAGATTTACAAGTTAATTGGGCTTTCATGCGAAATGGTTTGATTATGCAAAACGGTCAATCAGGAGCCATGATTCCATATGTTGCCAGTAATGATGGAACTTGGACTTACGCAGGAAGTATTGATTTCACCGAGGGAATAAATGTAAGTCTCGAAGAAGGTGATGAACTAATTTGGTGGATTGACGTAGTCGACTTAGCAGGTAATTCTGCTCGAGGTACAGGATTATCAACGATAGACCCAATGCGCACTGACTTTACGGTTCTATCATTCGACATTACTGTGACAAACATCGAAATCGCACTGGCTGATGGAACTACTCCAAGAGGAAACGAAGTTGTTGAAGGTACTGAAATCAGTGTTGTTGTTGATGTGAGAAATTTAGGAACAAAGGCAGGTACGATTACAATTGCACTGGTTGAAGATATGGGTGAATCCAGAACTTGGCTTGTTCATGGCGAAATGGACCTGTCTCTATCGCCAGGACAGACTATGGAGACAATTCCTCTAATGTTTGAAACCCATGGCGCAGGACCTCAGAATTTGTATGTTAATGTAACAGGAATGGATATTTGGATTGACAATTCGATGTTGCCGCATTGCTATTCAATGAATGGAAATGCTACTTGTGATTTGAATGTGGAGTCAGATATGCCTAGGGTGATTAGTCAAGAGGATGCTGAATCAGGAATGAGCGGGATGACTGCAATTGTATCGATTTTAGCTATGCTATTATTAGGAGCAGGTTTTGCTATTGTAGTTCTATTACGTAGGGATAATTCAGATGAAAGCATATTCTATGATGATGACGATGATGAATGGGATGATGATTCTGATGAGCACCTAGATGATGAGCCAACTCGCATTCTGCCGCCTATGGCGCCAAGTCGTCCAGACATGGATGCAGCAACTAAAGCTTTGCAGCCTGCGGGTGATGAAGAGTCGGAAGATAGAAACGAATCCATTGCATTAGAAGAGACCTCTGCTGTTAGTGAAGATCCATGGGCAGATGTTGACCATTCCGAAGAGGAATGATACTAGCAAAACGCGCGTCTCTATTAGGAAATATACCGAAATCCATTAAAGCCTATTTTTCTGATTGAGTATTGGAGAGCAACACTCTCCGGATGGGATTGGAATGAATAGTAAAAGCGAAAGCACGGATACGGAAGCACGTGTTCGGGAATTGCAAACACAAGTTGAAGATTTGAAAGAACTGGTAAATACCTTACTTTCAGTGATATGTGAAGAGCCAGATGGAGTGTCTAGTGGCGCTGCTCCATCGTATGGTCAGCCAAAGATGAACTATTGCATGTGATTATCCTTTAATCACTGCTAATGGCATCATTCTTGCAATTGGTTTAGCTAGTCCTGCATCATTGGATAGTTGTATGACTTCGTCCACATTCTTGTAGGCATCAGGTGCTTCTTCTGCCATAATGTTGGGAGTATTCGCATGTATCCTAATTCCTCTGGATTCCAATTCACGCTTTAGCGCTTTACCGTCAATCTGCTTCTTTGCTTGTGAGCGTGAAAGTACACGCCCTGCGCCATGACAGGATGATGAGAATGCTCTGTTGTTCGGCATTCCTTCTAGCAGCCAAGATCCAGTTCCCATATCTCCTGGGACAAGAACAGGCTGACCTGGCATTGCTCTAGTGGCGCCTTTACGATGGACCATGCAAGTACACTTTTCACCGTGGATATGATGTTCTTCTACCTTAGCAATATTATGACTTACATCGTAAAGCAATCGTGTTTCTACATCCATTTCTGCTGCTAATGTTTGCCTTAATCTATGAGTTAATGCGCTTCTATTTGCGAATGCAAAATTTGCTGCCCCATTCATCGCATCGAGATATGATTGTCCTTCTCGACTATGTATTGGAGCGGCAGCAAGTTGCCGGTCTTGAATTTCAAATCCCCAATCATCATTGTGCCAAGTTCCTTGCCTGTTGCGGTACTTGTCCTCCAATCCTCTTACGTGGTCAGTACATACTTGATGTCCAAGACCTCTGCTACCTGAATGAATCATACAAACAACTTGACCTTCGAACAAATTGTGAGGATTACTATCCTCGATTGATTGTACGGTTTGCAATTCTAGGAAATGATTACCAGAGCCTAATGTGCCAAGAGCTTTCATTCCACGGTTCATTGCCCGCTCCGAAACACCTTCATCGGTTTCGAGTACTCCATTAGACTCGATATTTTCCAGGTCATCGTCATATGCAAATCCCATGTCAACCATTGCATTACTTCCACGAGAAATGATTTCATCGAGTTCTTGGCGACTAATTTCCAGGCCTCCTTTTCCAGAGCCACCTGATGGAATTCTGCCATTCAGTCTACCTGCCAATTTGTCGAGGTTGGGGATGTCATCAACACTGCATTCTAGTGCAACCATTCGTACTCCGCAATTAATGTCGAAACCAACTCCACCAGGGGATATTGAA
>PAJN01000050.1 GCA_002710205.1 Methanobacteriota archaeon
GATCCCCCAGATGGGTTGTAGCAACAGAATGTGTATGTACCACACCTGTGCGAGTAACCCTTCGGTATCCAGTCATGCCAATTTAGACATCATGGAAAGACCGTCTCCCCGCAGGGCGGCCCTTCTAGTCACTTCCCCAGACACATTGGCATGCCCGGGTGCATAAGCAACCTCCCGACCTACCTCCCCTATATCAAGGCATCGTACTACGATTGATTTGTAGAGGGTAGTCTCTGAGAGTATAAATGCTACTTAGTACATCGTTTTTAACGTATCGATTTTCGCTAAAAAATACTCCTGAAAACGTATCTTTGGATTGGCGGAATATAAGTCAAATCAATGCGAGATTTCCAGACACTACAGAATCGCTAGCGTAGGGTTGCAAAATTGACTGAGCTTCTTCGTCTCTTCCAAGTTGTATCAAACATGCTCCGAAAGCATTCTCAATCTCAACATTATTTTGAGATCGACCACGTAAAACACTGAGCACTCCATGGGCTTTCTCGGCCCTTCCACTAACCAGCAGAGCATGAGATAGATTTAGTAGAATAGTGTTATTGTCAGAATCGATTTTTGCACCCTGTCTTAGAGCCATTATCGCCGCTTCATATTGTGATCCAGACATTGGATCGTTTTGTGAATCCATCTCCAAGGCGGATTGAAGTAATGCTAATCCAAGGTTGTTCAAAATCGATGGGTCGTCTTGACGGTTTGATGATGCTGTTGAGAGAATCTGAGCCGCCTGCATCCATGCAGAATTGCCCATATGTTCGAAGGCTGCATCAATCATGGTCCCAATTTCAGGTTGACCAGTGGAATCCACAGGTAGTGCCCTAGCAGGATGTAATTCTGGTGCATCTTCATCGGAAGCCATAGAATCCTCTTCAGGGGAATAGTGGAAATCGTCAAAACTCACTTGTACATCACTATCCCCGATATCCTCTTCGAATGACACTTCAACTATCTGCTCATCTTGAGCATATATGGCATCCATATCAACAGCAGCAGCATCGATTCTCCACATTTCTGGAACATCATCAACTACAACTTCTCCAACGGATACATCGTCGAGCATTTGACTGGTTGGTTCATCGAATTCAAGAGAATTCATTGGCTCTACAATCACACTAGAAGCCATGGTTTCGGAAGGCTCAGAATGGTACTCTTCGATTTCAACTTCTTGTATTTCAGAAAGTTCTGGTTCATCGAATTGTGACTCATCCTCTGCTAATTCTTCTTCAGCATCTGGTAATTGTTGTATTTCCGGTTCAGCAACGACTGAAACCGGTTGATCTGTCTCCTCATCGTAGTCATGCTCTCCAATTGGAATAGCAACTTCAGTTACTGAGTCGCTGAATGAACCTACACCGAATGGTAATGACGACTGTATGACTTCAGCTTTAGCACCCATTCCAAATGGAAGCACATCTACATTAGACGCATCTTCATCTTCAGTATCACCAATAGCATCGGCGATATCATCAAGCCCAGGTATTGACTCGTCATCCATTACGATATCATCAGTGTTGACATCAACAGCTACTTGTGAGCCGCAAGACGGGCATGCTCCTCCACCTAGGAAAAGTAAACCACAAACTCTGCACTCCTGCATGTTACCGCCTGTTCAATGACAAACGCGTATAACCTTTGAACACACCGCTAGAATGAGCGGAAATCACTCTTCTTCTTTACCGGAAAGAGGTAAAGCAGCCACTGTGATGTCGATTATGGATTCATCATCAACCAAAGCTTCTGCCCAATTCTTGCCTTTACTCTTACCGTTGTAGTATTGCCAAACGATTCCTAGTAGAGCAATTGCAAGGAGTATCCACTTCCAAATCTCGTCAACCCAGTAGACCATTACAACGTATCCAGTAATGATGGTCACAGTCATCAGCATGACTGGGAAACCAGCCTTAAAGAACTCATTGAATGAAATTGGATAGCCTGCTTCTTCACTCATTCCAGCAGTTACAACATTCGCTGATGCTCCGATTAATGTACCATTACCACCAAGGCAAGCACCGAATGCAAGTGCCCAAATTAGAGGTCCCAAATCAAGTCCTAAAGAATCAGAAATTTGTAACACAACTGGTATCATTGTGATTGTATAAGGGATATTATCAATGAATGCTGAAGCGATTGCACTTACCCAAAGGACAATTACGAGTGCGGCTACAAATCGGTATTCCTCATCAAAGTAAATTATTGCAGATTCAACTTGATCACCGATCCAAGAAATTACGCCCAAATGCTGTAATGAATGGATTAGTACGAAAAGACCTGCAAAGAAAATTAGCGTAGTCCATTCGACTTTCTCAAGGGGCTCTTCTAGTTCGTGTCTGTCAGTTACAAGGAGCATTACTACTGCACCAACCAGAGCAACCCATGACACAGGAATGTGGATTATCGGATTTAGGAAGAAACCGAGAATGACCAGAGTTAGTACTGTACCTGATGCCTTTAGCATCTTAACATCCTTGACACCATACTTTGCTTCTAATTCTTCAACATCACGAATTCTTTCTCCGGAGAACTCATCAGCATACATCCACTTTAGCATCATGAAGGTTGGAACGATTGTTAGCATAATTCCAGGTGCCAATTCAATAATGAAATCGTTGAATGAAACACCATCACTGGCTAGATTCTCATAGCCAGCGCTTTCTATCGCAGATGCGCTCATCATTGAACCAATAATGATGTTTGGAGGGTCTCCAATCATCGTTGCTGCCCCACCTATGTTGGAGAATAATACTTCAGCTATGAGAAGTGGAATCGGGTTCAAATCGAGAACTCTAGCCAATTGAATGGTGACTGGAGTCAGAAGTAGCATAGTAGTAACATTGTCTAAAAATGCTGATAATACAGCAGTAACAGAACACAGAATTACAACTAGTGTCCAAACATTACCTTTACTCTTTTTGTAAGCCTGTACAGCAAACCATTCGAAGATGCCAGTGTGTGAAATGACACCAACCATGACCATCATCCCGAGTAGTAAACCAATTGTCTCCCACTCGATCAAAGTGGTTGTTTCAGCGAGTGTAAGAGCGCCTCCAGTCTTGTAATGATTCAAAGCAACAATTGCAGCTAGGCCACCAACTGCAGCAGCCAGAGTACGGTGAACAACTTCGGAGATAATCAGTGCATAAACAAACAATAGAATGCCTAAACCTACCCATACAGGTTCGTTACCTAAACCGTCTTGCAGTTTGATTCCAATATCGACTGCTGCGCCTCCACCGGCATTTGTCGATGTGATGAAAGCCATCAATCCAGCACCGACTAATGCTAGTACAGAAATCCATTGCGAAGGGTGCCTGCTTAGTATGCGGTTGGTACGCATATTACGATGGGAGTTATGTCGCCTCTATGAGCATTGGGTCAAGAATTCGACCACAAAACACCAACATTACCCCTTGCAAGAACAATCACCGAAGAGGTTTCCTGTGCCAAATGTTCCCAAACCTGAGACCTTGCATCACGATCATATATCCCCTTGTTGATTTTGATTTTTACCAATTTTCTTTTCTTTAACTGGCTACGGATTTCATCTACTATGTTATCGGTAATTCCAGTTTTCCCAATTCTAACACTGGGCTGGAAATCTCGATCCATTGCTTGGCGCTTAATGTGTGAAGGAATATCAGACATTCCTATTCCTCCTATGCCACTTTGGGCCCCCGCCAAGCCTACGTATTTTCCCGCACGACAGGCAGGTAGTGATACGTTGACCATCCCTAATTCGAATACGAGAAGTTACTCCTGGAATCAATAATTCAGTGCAGCCTCTGCATATCCAATGCCTTTGTGAAGCCGGCAGAGGTAGTCGGTTTCTGGAAGAGGTCTTGACCAAATGCTTGGCGGCATTTTTTCGAGCAATCATTGGCATTGATACATCACTAATTACGGCAGAGAGGTGGTTTTGAGCCTCAAGAGCGTTATTCCTACGTTGGCTTTTAGCCTTAGAACGAGCTCTTTTGCGACTCATGATTTCAACTCACTTCAATGCCGATAGAATGTCTTCAGTGATTAGATCGATTTCTCTGTCACCATTGATAATATGGAATATTCCTATGGATTGATACCATTCTGCTAAGGGCGATGTTTGCTCATGATAAGCGCTCAACCTACTCATCACAGTATCTGCATTATCATCAGCACGGCGCTTGAATTCTTCACTACCGCAAGTATCACACATTCCTTCGACCGTAGTAGGGTTGAATTTGTCATGGTATACTGCACCACATTCTGAACAAGTAAATCGGCCGCAAATCCTCTCGACGATTCTTTCATCAGGAACTTCAATTGCAATTACATGAGAAACTTCAGTAATATTTGCCAGTGCTTCAGCCTGAGGAATGGTTCTTGGAAATCCATCGAACATGACTCCGTTTACAGCATCTGCTTCCTGGATTCTATCCTTAATTAGGGCGATTATGACATCATCTGGCACTAATTGTCCAGCATCCATGTACTTCTTCGCTTCAACACCTGTTGGGGTACCTGCTGAAACTGCTGCACGTAACATGTCTCCTGTACTCACTTGAGGGAGTCCGGTTGAATCCATTATTCGCTGCGCTTGAGTACCTTTTCCAGCCCCGGCAGGGCCGAACAATACAATGCTCTCCATGGGTTACCGTACAGAGTCTCAGTTTTCACTGTTGGCCTTGACTAGCCAACCACTGATGCCCGTAATATTGCCACTGTTCCATGGTCCATCCTGGAGGTAGCCCTCCTGGGGGCAGAGGAGGCGCAGCAGGAGCAGTTGGTTGCGGAGGTGCTGCTGCAGGTGGTCTACCTTGTGGCACTAGGGCAGGTGGTCTGCCTAGCGGAACTGAAACAGGTGGGCGCCCTGTGGGTAAAGCACTAGGTGGCCTTCCCATTGGTACTCCAGAAGGTGCTGGCGGAGTTGGAAGAGATGGTATAGATTGGGCTAAAGCGTCAGCAATCTCTTCAGCAGAAACACCACCGCTTGCAAGTGATTCTTGTCCAACAACGGAATCCATTACCGCTTGCATTCTTTCACCGGTGTCAGGAATTGAATGAGCATCCGGAGCAACTAACTCCTCACCCGAATAGTCCTTAGGCGCGGATCTTTTGACTCTCCTTGCAACAATTGCAACTCCTAATATCAGAACTCCAATAATGGAATAAGCCACCTCTGGAGAAACTATACCAAATAGACCGCCTTGAGTTTTTGTGTTCTTCACGCTGGCTTCCAAAGTAACCATTGAATCTCCACAAGTCAAGGTTAATTCCTCAATGCCAGCTTCTGTATCGTCATTTGTTTTGACAGTTATTTCAATCTCTGAACTCATCCCGATGCCGAGTTCAGATACCGAGGTTTGGGACAACTCAACATCCCAATTTTTCGCATCCATTTCGTCTACTAAGTCAACATTCAATGGCATATTTCCAATATTTCTTACCGTGATTGTTTGTGAAGATTCCCCGTTTCTGTCTACCCCTAGCAGAGGTTTGGCATCAGAATCATAATCGATTGCACAAAATGCACCTGATTGTACTTCAACAGGATAGGTAGCAGAAACTTGTAATGATTCAAACCCATTATTTATCGTAGCATAAACTCCTAAATCGAAAGCCGACGAGGTTGAAGGTTCATTTGCAGGAGTCTTAATTCCAACAATCAATTCACTGGATTCTCTTGGCCCTAGCAATGTTGGAGGGCTAGCGAATCCTACTTCCCAACCATCTGGAGGTAAAGAATTGGACCATTCGAGACTAATCTGTGAATTTCCAGTGTTCTCTATCATCAGTGTTGTATATGTAAAATCACCATTTGGAGTTGCACTCAAAGAAGTTAGAACATCTGAAGAAATCTCTAGTCCAATTTCATCCTTAACGACCAGAGTAGTTTCATTGATTATGAAATTTGAAACGTCCTGACTTGTCTTGATTACCAAACGATTCTCATCATTCCTTTCAGCAACTGGCGAAACTAGAATTTCAAATCTAACTTGGTCTGACTGGCCTGGTAAAATTTGCAAATCTACTTCTCGATTTGCAGTGTTTGATTCATGGCTCACTTGAATTGTCCAAGTGGTTAATTCGGGATTAACTCTGACTGTCAAATCCAATAGAGCGTTGCCTGTATTCTCAATCATCAGTGTTAGATTCAATCTCTCGCCTGTATCTACATTCACATCCCTAGCATACGAGGCAGGTCCAACATCAATGCCGGAATCATCCAGTAAATTTGTTGCAAATGATTCGAGTGGCCTAACTGTCAAAGTAACAGTTTCACTGATATTCAAAGAAGGATCTGCTTCACTGGTAACCGAACATGTAACAGAATCTGTACTTCCCGCTGCAGGCAATCCATCAGCAACTGGAGGAACATACAATCTTACCTGCATAGGGAGGTATTCCAGAATGTCTAGAGGTTCAAACGAGTATGAAGAAGAATTTGATTGGCCTAGTTCAACAGGCCAACGGTTCTGACTGTAACAATCTAAATCATAAACAGCAGGAGAATTACCTGTGTTTCTGACAGAAATTGAGAATGCAGTACTTCCACCGGGAACTGCTTCTAGCCCGTCTGTTCCTGCTGGAGCCACTTGTACATCTTTGACCTCTTCGACAACTAATCGTAACCTGATTGTATGCTTCACACTAGGATTGTTGGAATATTTTGCAGTCAAATCCATGACATAAGTTCCTGCCATTGCGTACCTGTCAGTACTTCCAGAGAGGTCAGCATCATCATCATTCATCGTGATGTTTAGGTAAATTGAATCTCCTCCTTGGCCCATTGCGGAGAGAGTAAATGGTCCCGAAAGATCTGAACTTCTAGACCAATCATCCTCAGTAGGCAGAAGTACATCGTCTCTGAATGGATGTGGCGATTGAACTTGTGAAAGGTGTAACTTAACGGATTGCTGTTCTGTACCTTCGTGCTTCAATTTTACAGGCCAAGTATAACTCTCTGAAGTGGATGGATCGAGCGTTTGGTTTACCATATCTGCATCTTCCATACCAGTTGAATCAAGAGTTACCAATCTAACTCCCAATGCGGAAACGGTGATTGTCATCTCCTCGATATTATTGTCAACGCCGTTAGATTCATCATTTACTTCATCGATATCTGAATCCACATCCACAGTAAGTCGCATATCGTGATCACCGGTTGATGAGAAAGTGTGATACAGAGTAAGTGAATCAAGAGAACCTGAAATTAGAGAAGAGCGAGTTCCATCATATAGGGTAGTGCCTTCTGTTAAATCTTCAAGAGTCACCCTGTACGGTCCAGCGTCAGCTGTTCCTTGATTTAGCCATGAAATTCTGATAGTTATCAAATCATTAACCAGTGGAGATTCTGACGAGGGGAAGATTGAACCATCAAAAGTCATCAAGTCTGCCTTTTCATCAAGCGTAGCATCAGCTGTCAAAACTAAAGCATAAGCTTGGTCGAGACCTCCTGCATGACTTACAGTCAATTGCCACTTCCCAGATGGGAGGACTGCACTCGGAGAGATCTTTATGCGCTCTATGTTATTCACTGAATCATGAACACCATTAGGTACAGAAACACCATTTACAATGACATTTCCTTTGTAGATGGTACCATCGGGAGCCGTAAGCTTAAGGTCCAAATCATTGACTAATCTAGATTCACTTTGCTGAGCATTCGCACTACCTGCTACATCTGTCCATGCTAGAGTGATATCAACTCCGGAAGATGGATCTAAGTCAAATTGGTATAAAGTAGAAAATCCAGCAGAAAGAGTTCTGGAGTTTTCATGGAAAGTGGATAAATCATTGCCATTGTATTGTGGCATAACAGAATTGGAAACTGAAATTTGTCCCCATCCCTCATTGGCGTTGGGAATGTCAGGCGTCCCCAAATCAACTGCACCGTTTATTGCAGCAGCCTTCAATAGGGCGGAAGAAGGTGAAGAGATGCCTACATCTTCACGAATGAATTCTCGAATAAGCGAAACTGAGCCTCCCGCGACAGCAGTACCTTGACTAGATCCTGACAAAGACATGTACATGTCATTGCCATTAGCGTGAGCACCAGTTGCGCAATTCCAACCAACTGGGATTGCAGCCTCTTGGGCTCTGCCAGAGCAGATTGACACGCCAGGAGCAACTAAATCAGGCTTAACTCGGCTATCTAGAGCCGGACCCAAGGACGAAAAATTCGCAACTGAACCACTTGGGTTTGTTGTCGATGCCCCGATAGAAAGCACATTCTTTCCTGTTGAAGGGGCCATAACTTTGGAAGCATTCTGTCCAGGGTCATCACCTGCGGAGAATATTGGTAAAAATTCAGGGTTGTCATGAACAAACACGTCTACTGAGCGAGAATCGGCGGTGTATGCACCGTAGTTACCATTTAGACCCCATGCGTTAACTGCAACTCTCGAACCTTCTTGCTCGGCGTGATTTAGAATGTCGTAAATCGAACCTATTCTTCCAAAGATTCCTGTTGGATCGTGTTCAAGTGCATATGCTACAATGTACGCCTCAGGGGCGATTCCTGTAGCGGAAGAGTCGACACTCCCGTCACCTGCAATTGTCAATGCAACGTGTGTCCCGTGGCCTCCGTTTGAGTCAGCAGGACTGGGGTCCAGACCATATTGTGTGTAGACACCAGCAATCCGGCCAACTATGTCCGGATGATCTTGGTCGATTCCAGTATCAGTGAATGATATCTTTTCGCCTGAACCATCAAGTCCTAGAGAATTGTTTGCAAGTTCAGTAACACCTACAATCTCTCCTGCAACAGCGTTAGTAATTCGTAATTCATGAGTTCTTTCTGACCAGATAATTCTACCATCTCTAGCAAGTAGTTCTAAGTTAACATGGCCTTTTATCTCACAAAGATGTAGGCCACACCACGCCTCATCTGCACCCATAATTATCAAATCATTGGCTAGTCCTTCTAGCGCCTCTGGTTTGAGGTCGGCTGCTGGAATTGCTGCAATGTAATCTGTAACAGAATCAACACTCGATGAAACTCTCCAACCAGGCATCATCGGCCCTGCCCATCTGACAGAATCATCGTTTTGGATGTCAGCCAAGTCATTAGGATGTGCTAATCTAACCAGCCATGAAGACGAACCCAAGTTATCTAAAACAAATACTCCATAATCATCAACCAAGTCATACAGAGCGCTACCTGTATGATGCTTCAGCTGTACAATTGCCATCCCAGTACTTCGATAATCTTGAGAATCATCAAGCCTTGATTTTGGTAATTCGTCATTCAATGGATCGAAAGAACCTAGAGACAAATGTATAAGATAATCCAAAGATTTCAGTGCCGTAGTTGTTGTTTGAGAAGGCTCGATAGCGTGCCAATTTGATGCTGCAGAACTACGAATATTCTGATTTACATCAGACTGACTTCCTACTGCGCCCGAAATCGGTGCAAGAAGCAACACTGCGAGAATGATTAGTGTCTTTTGCTGCGCCAACATAACTGTGCGGACAACACAACCATACTTGAATACAAGCCTCAGATGAGCCCTATAGGGCTCAATCAAACAGTGATGCAATTGCTGCATCAGTCTTTGCTACAGATACTCGCCAATCAGTTTCAGTACCCATCAATGCTCGAATTGCATCGATATTCTCTGGGATGACATCAGATTCTTGGTGAATCGCTTGGAAATAATACAAGTTGTTACCAACTAATTTTACTCCGTCTTCCCAGACAAAAATCTCGTGTAAATCTCCCCATGTTCTACCCATGTCCCTTGCAAATTCCATGACTTCGGCCGTAGTTGTAATTCCAGTTTCAGCTCCATTCATTATGACAACTCGAGGGCAATTTGACCACATTTCCAAGACACTCTCAGTGGTTAGTCCATGTCCTTCAGGAAGTGTTGCAACTATGGAGTGAACATGCATTATTGTGGTAGGTACTGCAACGGCTAATGAATTGATTTTGATTTCGGGTTTAACTGTCATCACATCCGGACCGTGATGACTTGGAACTTTCAGTACCGGCTTGATAGCATTAATCGGGCCCTTCTTCGAATCTCCAGGATCTGCAGCCCTTCGAATCATGGTGCATTCTACAGATAAGTCCCCACAATGCTCGTAAAGTGGCACTAGTGTTCGGGACAATCCTGTTGTGTTGCATGATACAACTCTTGTTCCTTCAACATTCAAATTTGCAGTGTGATTCGCACATGAAGTGTAAGACATTCCGGTCATTGCATGTTTTTCTCCACCTTGGAAAATCCATTTTACTCCAGCAGCCTGATACTTTGATTTGTTTTCCGCACCAAGTTTTCCAGGCGAGCAATCAATTACGATATCTGCAACTGCTAACAGATCGCTCAAACCACCGTGGCATTCGTATCCGGCTGGTGCGAAAGCCGCTATTTTTTCGGGATTATCAAATGTACAGTAAAGGGGGTAACCTTTCCTGACTGCCAAATCACATCCAAATGCTGGACGAGTCTTTGTAACTCCAATGATTTCCATGTCGTCTTGGCATGCTACTGCGTCTGCAACTCGCTTGCCAATTGTTCCGTATCCATTGATTGCAACCTTGATGGTCATAGGGCTCCCTATCGGAGGTGCCTTCGCGCCCCTCAAATGAACCTTGCTTCGCGTAATTTATTCAACTATCAGGCAAACTGTTGATGAAAGAGAACACTCACGGACTGTTGATGCCAAGTATTGAAGAGGTCGTCGCAAGTTCGATGAGCATCAATTCAAGATTGCCTGCTCAACTTGAAAAAGCGCTTGAAAGAAACATCGTACTGCGAATAGGTTGGACGACAAACGGAGACCCTGTTCCTAAAGATGGCGAAATGGGATTATGCCCAAATCTTCCTGAAGGTTCGAAGGTAAGAAGTCTCGGAAATCTGGGACCTTTCACGGCAGCATTCGGACAAGGCGGGACATTTACTCACCAGGGAGATGTAGGTTCATTCTTAGGAGCCGGAAACAATGGTAACAAAATTACCTGCGAGAGAACCGCCGGACCCTGCGCAGCATACGGGCAAAAAAGTGGTAGAATTACAATCTTAGATGGCGCTGGCGACGATGCTGGCGCAATGATGAGCGGTGGACTTCTCGTTATCAGGGGTGATGCCGGAATAAGAATCGGAGGAGGAATGTCTGGAGGAGACATCGTTGTTCACGGAGACGTGGGTGGCGACCCAGGAGCTGGAATGACCGGCGGACGTATCATTATCAACGGAAGATGTCCTTCTCCACCACCAGGTGTAACTTTACGAACACTGGAAAAATCAGAGGTCAAAGAAATCAACGATTTGCTAGGAGAAGAAGACCTCCACATCCCTGCGGATGCTGTTTGTTTGGCGCCAGATGGAGACTTAATAGAAGGTATAATGGCCGAATGTAGAGAAGACCTTTCAGGAATTTCCCTCATTCCAATGACTACCACTCACAATCCAAATTACTCGACTTGTGATACTGTTGTACTAATTGGAGAAGAAGATGCTCTTGCGCTTCCAATTCCACTCTTACCATATGTCGCAAAGGGAGTGCAGGATGATCTATTCCATCCATGCATAGTTAGGGAGAAACCTCGTGACTGTGACATTGTAATCATAGATTCACACAATATCGCTGATGCTGCTTCGCTAGTACAATCTGCTGCAGGGTTTGCGATAGATCTCGATTCGATGCCTCGTTTGGATGGAGCCGCTCTCGATGGAATTTTGGTGGCACTAAGGTGTACTGCCGGTCCACTTTCCAAATCAATGCTTATTCGTGGTGTAGGACAAGCCTCATCTCTTCATTCTGATGCGCAACACCACAGTTTAGATGCTGCCATAACTGTACTAAATGATGGAAGTGGAATTAGCGCTGCAGCATCTTTACCAATGGTTGGAAGGTCTGCGTCTGCTAGCCTAGAGGAGAATTGCCTAGCTTCAATGTGGTTGCCTTGGTCAGCAACAAGTGAAGATTTAGCAATCCTTTGCGCGTCCAATGTAGCATTCACAATATGCCCTGCTCCAGATGAAAACATTGCAGGATGGATTGCTCAAGTTACTGCAGGACTGTCCGCTCAACTCAATAGGTTAGGACTTGCATCTATTGATTCACTTGCGAGAGCAAATCTCAGAGCATGTGACCAAGATACTGCCGCTGTTAGCGGTTTGCGATTGGCTGGTTACGACCGCCCAATGCCACACTGGTTCGCAAGGTGATTGAATGCCTACCATTAGTGTTGAACAATCTTTACTTCGACAGCTAGTCGAATCTAAAGGTAGGAAACACGACGTTGAAGATTTGGCTTTTCGACTACCATTGATGGGGACTGACATTGATACTTGTAACGAAGAAGTATTGGACATAGAGATATTTCCTGACAGGCCAGACTTGCTATCTCCTGAAACTTTGTTTCATGGAATGATGCCTTTCTTACATGACTCTCCACCAAATCCAAGATTGTTGGTTCATCCAGGCACTATCTCAATGAAAGTCTCTCCAGAATTGTCGAAAATCCGACCTGTGATTTTGGGTGCAGTCGTTAGAGGAGTGAACATTGATGAAGATGTCATTAAGCGTCTAATGGACCATCAAGAAAAGTTGCATTTCGCTCTAGGGAGAGGAAGAAAGAGAGCATCCATTGGTGTTCACGACCTAGCAACAATTGCTCCACCGTTTAGAGTAGAAGCCGTAGACCGTCAGCATTCATTCATACCTCTTGCAATGGAAGAAGAAATGACAATTGATGAAATTCTGCAAGAACACTCCAAAGGTGTAGATTATGCACATCTATTGCAGGGTATGGAAAAGGTCCCGATCATATTTGATTCCAATGACGCAGTTCTATCATTCCCGCCAATTATCAATGGTGACCACACCACTGTAACCACGAAGACTCGTGATTTATTCATTGATGTAACTGGACTAGACATCCGTGCTTGTGAATCTGCACTGATGCTGGTTTGCTTACAACTCTCAGTCCTAGGTGGCAAGATTGAGTCGGTGCGTGTCACGACATGTGAA
>PAJN01000051.1 GCA_002710205.1 Methanobacteriota archaeon
AGTAGAAGCGATGTGAATAACACTGCGCAGCGCATGGCTACGAATACTAGGTCGCGTTCAAGAGGTTTTTGTCAATCAAGGAATCCTAAATCATCAAGGGTTTCTAGAGCATTATCAAGTTCAGGGAGTTCTCCTTCAGTCATATCTGAAACATGAATTTCGGGGCGCTCCGGTGTCGTTGGTTGGTCTGCTTCGCCAACTAACCATTGTTGCCATTGTGCCACTCTATCTTCGTCTTTTACACGCATTGGCGCCCATAGACCATCGATGTCAAGGCCATCTAGTGAGCGGAGCGTTACTGCAAATCTATCTGCATTAACCTCGTCCATTCGCATCAATAATTCGCGTAATCGAGTCAGTACTGTTTCATCACCATTAGCCCAGAGTTTGGGAATAATGCCTCTTGAATCCTCGGAGAACTCTTCTAGATAGTCGCGAATTGTGTATACTAAGTTCCTGCGAACTATTCTAGACGGATGGTTGCATAACTCCACGATCTTATCCGCCCACATCTCTTTGTCAATGAATCTCAAATCCCCAACTGTTGCACTTGCAGCAGCTAGAACACTTTCGTCATTATCTTCTAACATGCCTTCGAGTAGCGGAATTGCATCAGTAGTGATTCTTCTAAACAGTCTTGTTAGAACATCAGCCATTGCTCTACGAGTTAGCAAATCTTCTCGGCCATGTAGAATCCTAATACATTCCAAAGCAGAATCACGGTCGCCTTCAATCAATTTGGCTAGACACAATACCACTCTTGTCGAAACTTCCTGAGAAGGATCGCCAGCTCTACGGATCAAGATTTGAGGAATGCCAAGGGGCAGAATCAATTCTTTTCTCTCAAGAAGTAGTCTGCACCATTCAATCAGTAGTTTACGGCGCTCTTCGCCACTATTCTCTAATTGTTCCATCATCCATTTTGCAGCATCTGTGCCTGCTTCATGAGCGACGACCGACGTATTCCTAGGCACAACTCCATGTGGATTCCAATCGATATTTGCATTCGAAACATCAGGTTGGGTGTGCCATGTTCCTGGCCTTTCTGCCAATGCAATAGATTCGACCAAGTGGTATCCTTGATGCACAGGCTGTCCGTGTGATGCATTACACAATCCATTGATTAGAGCAATGGATAACCACCACCGGTCTGAGTCAGGGCTTGATTGATCGAGCGCCTGGGCAAGCCATTCTGTTGCTATTGCAAATTGCAGCCTTTCGGTCAGAGTGCCCAATCTTTTCATCAACCACTTCTCATGAATTTCAAAGGGGTCATCTGTCAAGTTCATTCTGTGAGGCACTATCAAATCTACAACGATTGCAAGGTGCCTATCGAACATCCCTCTATCTACTTGGAGTAGACCAACTCCCATTTCGACAATCTTCTCTGGATCTTTAGGATGCATCACAGGAAAATCTGGATCGCTCAATGGCGGGAAAGGGAGAGGCCATGCTTTGAGGCCAGTCTTAATCGACTGAGCAAGGCGTTCGCACAAAGATTCCAATACTCTCTCTGATACACGGCGCTTACTCTTCATTCAAGCCGCCTCACGTGCGCTTCAATTCCATTAACGGAATTGCCTCAAATGTCCAACTCGATGTTCAGGTTCTGAATCAGTTCCTTGTATCGGTTACGGATTGTGACTTCTGTTACACCTGCAACCTCTGCAACTTCACGCTGAGTTCTGCGCTTTCCACAAAGTACACTTGCGATGTAAATGATGGATGCTGCAATTCCAGTTGGTCCACGGCCACTGGTCAATTCCTTTTCTTGTGCAGCCTTGATCAATTCGTGGGCCTTAGCTTCAACTTCAGCATCTAGCCCTAGTCCAGAGCAGAATCTTGAGATGTAATCTTCAGGGCCTGTAGGCATGATTTTCATCTTTAGTTCGCGAACCATGAATCTGTAGGTTCGGCCAATTTCTTTACGGCCAGTTCTGCTTGCTTGTCCGATTTCGTCAAGTGTACGAGGAACACCACATTGTCGGCATGCTGCATACAATGATGCTGCTGCAACACCCTCGATTGAACGGCCACGGATAAGTCTCTTCTCAACTGCTTTCTTGTAGTTTACAGCAGCTGCTTCTCTAACCGACTTAGGAAGTTCCAGTCGGCTAGCCATACGGTCTAGTTCAGCCAATGCCATAGCAAGGTTTCTCTCGGTTGCGTTAGAAACACGGGAACGCTTCTGCCACTTTCTCATACGATAGAATTGAGATCGGTATCTCGAATTGATTGTTTTCCCAGAATAGTCCTTGTTTTGCCAGTCGATATCTGTTGACAATCCCTTGTCGTGAAGCATTACTGTCATCGGAGCACCGGTACGTGCGCGCTGGTCTCCTTGTTCTGGAGAGAATACTCTCCACTCTGCTCCTTGGTCGATTACATTGTCTTCCAATACTAGTCCGCAGTCATCACAGACTACTTCTCCGCGAGTTTCGTCACGGGTTAGGTTTCGGCTTCCGCAATCGCTACATTTTACGATATCTTCCACATGTTGGTTGTTGTCTACCATGATTTCACATCCTCAGCATAGCACATGCTTACTGAATAAGTATCAAAACCCTCCAACGAGGGTTACTTAAACTATTCGGCGGCACGGTTAATATGGTTTCTATGCCTTATGTGACGCAATGTCCCGTTTATCAAAAAATAAACTAATGGGTAAATATTACACAAAAATGGCGCCGAGAGTGTAATCTTATCAAGAATTAAATCTACAAAACCTAGCTAGTAAATTGCTGCGAGATTAACCCCCTTGTAACCTTATCAAAAAGTTACCTCCGAACCCGTTATACCCCCCAGCCCCTTGAAAGGGTTTAGGGGAGTAGGATGACTGATAGTTGGCCACCTGAAAATATCAACCTCTCTCCTGGAAAAAGAGTCCTTTTTCTCACCAAGGACCTGGCGCTAATCAAGCAGCAACTATATGATGGCCTAAACCTGAAAATGAGCGATTTGGATCCAGAAGATTTACTCGATGACATCAATACAGACGTTATGACTCCTGCTTGGGTTTGCTTCGACCACGATCCTTCTGAAATTGCAAAGAATGCTTATGCTGGCCTGATGCACGATGGGATGAGAGTGTTTAGTGAGAATGCTCTGATTAACGGCGGCTTCGAAGTGATAGTATCTGGTCAGCGAAAAGGGACCGGGTCTTCTCGTGAAACTGCTGCTCAGTGTGAAAGGTGGGCGGGCATTAGGATCGTTATTGCTTCATCATTCGCTCCAATCCATGAAAGAAATAACATCAACCTTGGACAACTGATGGGCGACTATGATATGCTGGAAAGGTTGCAAAACGGAGAGAGTATTTCTCTCGAAGAATTTACCTCCAAATATGATCCTGTTACAAGATTGATTGTGGAGAGTGGCGGCCTTTTCCCGTTTGCCGAGAAGTTGTCAAACGATCGAATTTCATTACCTCCCCTAGATACTCCTGCCCTTCCAATGACAATGGCTGAAAAAATAATTTCGCGGAATTTGGTTGGACATGTCGAAGGACAGTGTGTCAAGCCTCACGACCCTGTAATTGCCCAAGTTCAAGGCGGCTACAGTCACGAATTTACTACTGCCCAAGTTCATACATTTTTGAGCGAAGAATACGGCGAGGATTATTCTCTACCCAATCCTAACAAATTTGCCGTTTTCGAAGACCATCTGTTGTATGCGGCTCATAATCCAAAATTTGTACCCCATATGCACAAAGTTCAGACGTTGAGAGATTTACAAGTTAAGTTCCAAAGGCACACTGGTGTGCGAGATTATTCTGCTGTAGATGGCGTCTCGCCGGGAATTTGTCACCAAGTTGCACGTGAGGAATTCATTGAAGTTGGAGATTTCATACAAGCAACTGATTCGCATACTTGCATGGGGGGAGCATCTAATGCACTAACATATGGAGTTGGAGCTACTGAATATGCTAGTTTGGTATATTCAGGCTTCACATTTGTAAAGGTGCCAGAATCAATTCGCTTTGAATTGACAGGAGTGTTAAACGAAGGTTGTACAGCCAAGGATGTTATTTTGTTCATACTTTCAGACCACGCACGCAAAGAATTGACCCTCAATCGCTCAATGGAGTTTGGCGGCCCTGGCCTTTCCTCCCTATCAATTGATGAAAGGGCTACTCTCTGTAACATGGCGACAGAATGTAGTGGGAGAACTGGAATATGCGAAGTTGATGATGCGTTGTATGATTGGATGGAAAAGGCGCAAGGATTGGATAGGGAAAAAATGCGTAGACTTTCGGTTATGCCCGATGAAGGTGCAAAATACGATGGAGGCATACACACTATCGACCTCTCACAAATTGTCCCTATGGTTGCTCACCCAGGTAACCCCGACAAAGGAATCCCTTCTGATCCGACAAACGGAGCGAATATTTCTGACATAGGGAGTGTTCCTATCAATATTGCATACGGGGGCTCCTGCACCGCAGGGAAAGAGGATGATATGGCATATTACGCTGAAGTTTGCCAAGCAGCAGATGATGCTGGTTTGCGAGTAAAGGACGGTGTTGAGTTCTACATCCAATATGGAAGTGGGCTAGTCAAGGATTTGGCAGCGAGCAAAGGCTGGCATGAGTTGTTCTTGAAAGTTGGAGTGAAGCTAATTGACCCTGGTTGTGGCGCTTGTATTGGCGCAGGGCCTGGCGTTTCAATTAATTCTGAACAAGTCACTGTATCGGCGATCAATCGAAATTTCCAAGGCCGTTCGGGGCCAGGAAAGTTGTATCTAGCAAGTCCGCTAACTGTCGCGGCTAGTGCCTTTACCGGAGAAATTACTGCTTGGAAAAATGGCTTTTTTGACTAAGTGGTTCTATGTCTAAACGATTGATGGGCGCATTAAGCGTGCTAGGGGTAATCGGGGGAATTGCGTTCACGATTTATCTTACCCAAACCTTGTTAGCGCCACTTATCGAAAAGGCGACTTGGTTTCCAGAAAATGGTTGGCTTGGAATTGTGACTTGGCTACTCTTGTATATTTTCCTAGCATTGCTTGTGGCGCCAGCGAGTTTACACAAATTCGTATCAGGCGTGTTATTCGGATTTTGGGCAGGATGGGCAATCGCATTCATTGGAGCATGTTTGGGAGCTATTCTCCCGTTTTGGCTAACTAAGAAATACATACATGACTGGGTTGGTAAGAAAATGAAAGGGAAACCAACTCTACGAGCTATGAAAAAAGCAGTAGGAGAAGACGGTTTAAAGTGCGTATTCCTTACTAGAGTGAGTCTTGTAATTCCTTATCCCGTCTTGAATTACGGATTTGGATTAACCGATGTAACACTGAGAGATTACCTGCTCGGTTCAGCAGGAATGATTGTTCCAAGTGCACTATACGCATACTGGGGCTCCAAAGCCGCTGACATTTCAGTAGCTATGAATCAGGGCAAAGATTGGACTTATTGGACTGCGCTTGGGGCATCGATTATTCTGACGATTTGGATTATTGTGTATTTGCGTAGGATTACTCTAGCCCACATTACGCTTGAAGAGTCAGAATGAACGCCAGTATTCAAGAACCTTGGGCTATCGGGTAAGGTCGCTTGAGGCCCAACGTCATTAGGACGGAGGAGGACCTGTAAGTTGGTGATACGCGTGGCGGGCATTGCAGATAAAATGGCAAAAAATCAGAAACAGATTGCGATTTCTGAATTCTTTGAAAAGAACAAACACTTCCTCGGATTTGACTCCTTACAACGTTCCGTCATCACTGCTGTTAAGGAAGCGGTAGATAACTCGCTAGATGCTTGTGAAGAAGCAAGGATTTTGCCAGAAATCAAAGTTAAGATATCAAAAATCGACTCAAAGAAAGACATCTTAGAGTTGCAAACCGAAGACAATGGTCCAGGAATTCCTCAGAAAAGTATTGAGAAGGTGTTTGGACAACTACTATTCGGTTCAAGATTCCATGCAATTAGACAAAGTCGTGGACAACAAGGAATTGGAATCACAGGAGTTGTAATGTATTCACAACTTACAACTGGGAAGCCAACACACGTCCTTTCTAAGGTCGCTAGTGATCCGACGGCGGTAAGCGTCAATATCGGTCTTGATACTCGAAAAAATAAAGCCGTAAAGAGCGATCAAACTCGTATTATTTGGGAAAATGATGATCAAACAATGAAAGAGCACGGACTTCGGGTCACCACCCGAATGAAGGCAAAGTATCAGAGAGGTAGACAATCAGTTTTCCAATATCTAAGGATGACTAGCATAGTCAATCCCCATGCAGAAATTACATTCACAGATCCAGATGGCGAAACATTCC
This sequence comes from Methanobacteriota archaeon, assembly GCA_002710205.1. GTDB lineage: Archaea > Thermoplasmatota > Poseidoniia > Poseidoniales > Poseidoniaceae > MGIIa-K1. The sequence goes on from PAJN01000051.1 coordinate 6,280, forward strand.
ATTGGCCAAGAGTAACTGAAAGGTTGCCAGCAAAGGTTGATGCAATCAAACCTCACCCTCACGGGATTGAGCTCGGTCAATTACAGAGGATGTGTAGAGAATCTAGCGATTCGCGAATGACCGTGTTTCTGCGACAAAACTTCTCAGGTGTATCGATGCGTGCTGCCAAAGAATTGTGCGAGGCTGCTGAATTGGAGATTACGACGAAGCCAAAATCGTTGAAGCCGGATGATGTTCGAGCGCTGTTGGAAGCATTCCAAGGAGAAAGGGAGGTTAATGGTAAAGCGATTAAATTGCTCAGCCCGCCAACCAATTGTCTATCTCCGATTGAAGAGATGTTAATCAAAAAGGGATTGTCGAAAACAATCGATTCAAAGTTCGTAGCAACTATGACAAGGGCGCCAACAGTAAGTCATGGCAACCCATTCCAAGTAGAAGTCGGATTGATTTTTGGAGAAGGAATGGTTGCTGACAAACATGTAGAACTTTTGAGATTTGCAAACCGTGTCCCGCTAATGTATCAACAGGGTGGTTGTCTACTAACTAAGGCGATTGAGAGTGTTGATTGGAGACAATACGGATTAGAACAGGCCGGCGGGAAAGGCGTTCCTAAAGGTCCTGCTGCAATCCTAGTTCACCTTGCTAGTACCAACGTTCAGTTCACTTCTGAAGCAAAGGAAGCACTATCTGACAACGAATTCGTTTTCGAAGAAACTCGAAGAGCAATGCTAGAGATGGGGAGAGGGCTCAGAAAGCACTTAGAAAAGAAAAAGAAGATGGCGAAGACTCGAGAAAAATTCGAACTGATCAACGATATTTTGCCTGCGATTGCTGAAAAATCGGCATCTATCTTGGAAAGACCTGTTCCCGATCTCGCTGGTTCGATTACGAAAATTATGAGTGCGGTAATTTGTAACGAATCTACCACCTGGAATAAGGAAACAAAGCAGGTCGATGTATCAATAACATTGTTCAATTATACATCTCGTTCCAGAAGCTACTCTCTTCTTGTGAATTGGCCAGAGAAGTCGGGCGGAGAGATGGTTGAAAATGAGCGCGGCGGAAGGAAAGAAGCCATGGGGATTTGGGGATGGAAAATTGAAACCCTAGAGCCCGGAGAAAAAGCAGTACTGGAATACTCTCTTTCGAATTTAGAAAAGGGAGATTGGACTGAAACTGAGGTCTTTTTCAGGGGCAGTCAAGATGTTATTGGCGCTACAAAATTGGATGAGAAAATGCTCGTAGAAATTCGCAAGCAAGAAGAAATTCTCAATCAAAGCGAAGCTCCTGCTGAAGAGGGAGATGCAAATGTAACATACGAACCTGGAGTGGTTGAAGGCGACTCTGGCCAAACAACTTTGTTTGGAGGTGAAAATTGATGGCACGAGTAAATGATCCAGAATTGACAAAGGCACGGCTTCACCTTGTGGTTGAAGAGATGTATGACAGGATAGTGAAGGGCGAGCCCCCTACGATGACACTTCCAGTCCGTACAAAGAATAACATCGGATTTGACAAAAAACTTGGAGTATACAAGTACGGAAAGAAAAGGTCTACTCGTGATGCAACAAGTCTAGGTTCTGCGAAAAATCTGCTCAGAGCATTACACGTGGTAGAATTCATCGAAGAAATGATCGAAGCAGGCAAATCATCAACCCTCAGAGAAATGTATTACATTTCAGAAAGTTGGGGTCTAGGTAAATTCGGTAGTCAAAATGAATCTAACAATTTAGCCGAGGATTTGGAAGTGGTTACTACTTGTCTCAGAGAAGATTTCAAATTGAGGCCAGAAGAAGATGGCGCTCGAATGATTGGTAATGTTACAATCGAGGAATTGAATCGACGAGGTCAATGGATGACTATCAACGCGCGTGACGATGTCGGCGATTCGGGTTATGGAGTCCCATACAATGTTGAAATTGAGAAGATTCGATTGAAAGAACATGATGTGAATTTCTTGATGGCAATTGAAACTGGTGGTATGTTTGACAGACTTGTAGAAAACGGGTTTGATGAAGAGTACAACTGTGGCCTGATTCACTTGAAGGGGCAGCCTGCTCGTTCTACTCGCAGAATTATGAAGCGTATGAATGAGGAATGGGATTTGCCAGTCATCGTCTTCCTGGACGGCGACCCGTGGTCTTTCAGAATCTTCGCATCGATTGCTTATGGAGCGATTAAGACCGCTCATATCTCAGAGTATTTGGCAACTCCTTCTGCTTCTTACCTAGGGATTACTGCTGACGATATTCTCGCATACGACTTGCCTTCTGATGAACTATCAAAGAAAGATATCGAGGCCCTAAATGCTGAGTTGTCTGACCCAAGATTCGCAGATGGTTGGTGGCAAGACCAGATCAACATGATGCTTGAAATTGGTAAAAAGGCTGAGCAGCAGTCTCTAGCAAAGTATGGTTTGGATTTCGTAACCGACACTTACCTGCCAGAAAAATTAGGTGAGATGGGGTTAGCGTGAAAGCGCTTGGTTGAAGTCCTCTAGCCGTTTAGCACCAATCATGCAACCCGCTGAGGCTCACTCTCCATGGCCCAAGCGGATTATGATTACAGGCGTAGTTGCAGGTTTTATCGGGGTGGTTGCATTTACTCTAGTTGCTGGCGATTTGATAGATTACATGGATCCAAGAGAAGCTTCTGAACATTCGGCTGAATACGATTCTGGAGCCAATACTGTTCTAACCCTGGAGCCCGGGTGCTGGGTTGTAAACGTCGAAGGCGACGATGATGATTATACTGTCAAATTCCAATATGTAGAAAATGGTGCTGCAGCAGATACCGTTTCTGACGATTGTAGAACTGATTTCCAAGCAACAAGCACAGATGTTGATTTTTCGGTTGTTTCCAAGTTGAACATTGAGGAAACCTCCGATGTTTTAGTCACAATCGAGTGCGATTCTGCAGATGGATGTGATAAGCCGTTATTGTTCACAAATTCTGAAAACGCGCTCTTAGACTTGATTGGAGATGCCGGCCTATGGTTGGTTTTCGCTACCTGTTGTACTGGAGCAATTTTGCTTCCATTAGGTTGGATCCTAGTTTCGATTAACAAGGGCAGGGATAACAAAGTAATGCTAACTCAACAACAAATTGCTGGGGCCATGAATCCATATGAACAGGAAATGAGTTCGAATCAAGAGATGCTTACTACTGACCAATTGTACAAATTAGTACGCGGCGAATTACCGGATTCCGAACCCGAACAAACCAATGTCCCTAGCCCATTTAGCGACGTAGATACTAGAGTGAAAACTCCGGCTAAGTCAAAGACGGGTGGGTCGATAAACAGGGCTAGTACTTACACTCATGAAAATCCGCCAACCGACGATTCTTGGAAGAACTGGGATGAGGCTTAGCACAATTGCGACGGGTTCTTAGGCAACCGGTGCTAGGTAACCATTGGTTGTGAAGTCATGGCAGACCTCGACGAGGCCCTTGGAATTCTACAAAACAAAGCACGCAGATCCATTCTTGAACGGTTGGTTCGTGAGCCGCACTACCCTTTGCAGCTCGCAAAACAGATTGGAATATCGCAACAAGCGGTTATGAAGCATCTCAAGTTACTGGAAGGTGCTGGCTTTGTTGTAAAAATGAAAGCTGCTAGTAACAAAGGAGGGCCTCCAAAAAACATCTATTCGGTACAGCAAGCGATATCCATCAGGATTGACCTAGGGCCTGATCTATTCCAGTGTAATCAGCGGATTTTACCAGCCGGCGGACCACTGAAACTATCCAACAAGTTACAAGGTGAAATGGTCAACATAGCAGAAGTTGTTAGTGGAAGAAAGATGATTGGCGTAGGAGAAGGTGCACACCATCTATCTGCAATATCTGAAGCAATCGAGAACATAGACAGAGAGAGGGATGCTTTGATTGCCTTACACCAACAAATCAAACAAAGGGTATCAACAACTGTGGATACAGACTTTGAATCCTATGAGCAACGATTAGTGGTTCACAATATCTTAGAGTCTCCTGGTTCGAAATTTAATTTCAGAGAGTTTGCCCGTGAATTGAAACTCGGTGCTAAAGACACTGAGAAACTGATGGATGAGGTCAGAGCCCGGATGGTTAGACAACTTGCAGAAAGAAGAGGTCAATTCATCGCTGGATCTCAGAGTATTGAGTTACCTTGGTGGGCAGCGTTGGGCATTGACCCCACTGAAAACCAGTGAAGTCAATGCCTCTAACTTGCTCAGTTATCGTCTTCGTTCAGAACTGAGATCAAACTGCTTTGCTCTGCAATACGGTTCTTGACATCAGCACGTCGTCCTTTACCTACTAAGTATAGTACGCCGAATAGAGAGAATGTTAGCAATAGAACACCAAACGGTAGTGCCCAATCGCTGATAATTTCTCCAGCTACGTCTAGGAACGGAGAGTCGCTTGAGAGTTCATCGCTTACAACTCTGATGTTATCGGATTCACTAACCTCGACGATTGAGTTGGTTGGATCTACAACCACGACAACATCGTGGGATCCTGCAGATACCGGATATAATAGGTACAATTCAATCTCTTGGGCGTCTTCGCTTGCATCTGGTGCCAGTAGAGCGCCAACAGTCTGTCGCATTACGATTGAGTCTTCAGGGCATCCATTCTTTCTGATATCCTTTAGAACTTCATCATCTGCTTCACTGAATTCACACAAAACAACCTCGATGTTTGTCGCATGAACGTTTCCAGTGTTCTGTAGAACAACACGCACTGGAATTGTCTTGTCGACTTCATTGCTAGTCTCAGATACGGATACTTCCGAGATTACCAAGTTAGGTGCGCGTAATCTTAGAGTCAGAATGAATTCGTTAGTATCCAACATGTCTCCAGACCATTCTGGGCTGTCGTCATGATCACCATCATTCTCCATGTTACCTGCCTCACTAGTAACCTTCAGTCCGATTAGTCGAGTGTCTAGTTTAGCACCAGTTGCAATGTGAACTGTTGCGATCATCGTGTGAGTGGTGTATGGGTCCATTTGTGGAAGTCTCCATTCGTCAATGTCTGTCATGTAGACACAGACATCATCTGGGAATTCGTCCTCAGTTGAAGTAGTCTCAACACACTCAGTCTCTACAATCAAGTCGCTTCCAACATAGTTGACCATCTTCCAGTCAACTCTCCAGTCTGATAGAGCACCCATTCCTGGCAAGGTGTTCCAAATTACATTTCCAGTTGAGCCGTCCTTGGACGAAGTGTGGTTGTGTAGAGATGGTGTGTCAGGTACGTTTCCAGCGTTGGTGATGTTCACTACGAACTCAACAATTCTTCCTGGGGCACTGGTCTTGACTGCATTGTCGACCGATGGATCCATGCTGATTTGCATATCATAGAATTCATTTACAGTAATCTGGAACATGATCTCATCTCGAAGTCTTGTTCTGTGTCCTGTGTCATCAGGATAGTCTTCTTCACTGAATGCTTGGATAACTACTGTGTAATCTCCTGCAGGGACTTGTGTAGGTACATTGATTGTGATGTCTACGGTCTGTGAAGTATCACGAGTTAGTTCAGTCAACAGAGAGCGTGGGATTTCGATATCCCACAGGACATCGATTCCACTACCTGTTTCGTATACTCGTCCAAGTCTCAAGTCATACCTATCAGGTCCATTACCTGCGTTTGTTACCGTGGTTGGAATAATCCAAGTGTCACCAGGATTTGCTGAGAATTCTGTGGTCTCAGCATCAGCAACCAAATCGAATACATGGATTACATTAGTTGAGAGAATTACTGAGTCTGCAACTCTTGGATATCCTTCCAAATGAGCCTTTACGGTCACTGCAGGCCCTAGTCCAGCATTCGCATTATACGGTGCACAAACTGCTACGCCTACCGTGTAAGTCGTACCTACTGGCCATAACCTCGGACTATGCGGATCTGCAGGGTCTCTAGGCCCTGGTGCATTAGAGAAGTCTAGTGTAACTGTCCAATGGTCTTGCCTCCATGTGTTCATGTCAACTTCATCAGGCTTAGCTTCTGGAGCACCCGGTGTAGAGAACACTAGGTAGCCTGCCTCGTAATTCTTGATGACGTTCAAATCATACTCTGCGCATGTTCCCGGCAGGATGATTTCACTTGTATCATATATCTCGAATACTATGTTTCCTATCGATCTAATCGAGACGTTTATCCATAATTCGAGAACGTCGAATGTTCCCTTTTCTAAGGATTTGATCGGCTCACCTTCAGACCAGCCTTTCACATAAACGACGAACGTTCCTGGGTCCTGGCTCGTAGGCACAGATATTTCCAGATTCTTAGTCACGGACTGCCCCGGGTCCAAAGCGACTTGCATTGGGAATGCAACTTGCCACCCAAACGGCAACAACCATTCTTGTTGTCCTTCGAGACTATTCGGGTCATAGAATGCAAACGTATCGTATACGTTACCTGTGTTGGTAATTGTAATCGAGAAGATTGCTGTTTGTCCTTGTTCTACATCTGCCATACGGTGGCTTGTATCCAAATCAATTCCGTGAACTACATCCATCAAGGTCAAAGTAAGGCGCTCAGACCTGATTGCAGGGTCCTTCATTGAAATCGCGGAAACCACAATCTCGGCCAATTGGTCTTCAGCGGCTTGGTAAATCGATGGTGCTCTAACTCTCAAGTACATGCGAGCCATTTCTCCACCTTCTAAGAAGATTGGAGTGTCTGGGAAAATCGCAGTGTGGTTGTTAGAGAAGTACAGGTTTGCTGTCCAATTCTCTGGCATTCCTGTTAGATTCAGATTGTATGTATCTGCAACTAGATCCTTTGGCCCTGGGGTTGTATTGTTGATTGTCAAATTGTAGATTGTCTGCTCTCCCGGTTCAATAACGTGGTAATATGTCTCTCCTTCATCGAATTCAACATCGACCTGGCCAGTTAATACGTGCGAATAACAAATTGTCCACGGCCCACCATTGCTCTCGCTTGAACACTTGTTAGTATCAGACCAAGCAATGTGTGCACCGCTACCAAGGTCGTTAGCAAATGCTGGCGGCTGACCTAGTGATGGTTTGGAAAGCTGGTTAGGCCCTAGTTTAAATGAAGACCAAGATGTTACTGCTGTGGAATTCCAAGGGTCTAGTGCTGTTGCGCCTGGGCCTGTATTCTCTGTAGAATTCAAGCGAGTGTACAGAATCTCTTCGCCTGCACTAGCATTTCCAAAGTCTAGCCAAGCAATGTGAACATTGTTTTGTGGATCGGTTAGGATTGCCGGATATGCTGAATTCTGGCTACTGCCTTGTGGCATTTGTTGCCATCCTTCGACTTCAGAGATAGGAGTATCTTCGATTCTCTTAATCGCGTAAGTCGATAACCCGTCTGAAACTCCGTCCCATTCTCCTGCACCCTGTAGTCTCAACTTGGTGTAGTAGATTTCGTATGGTACGTTCTTTTCGAATCCATAATCGCGTCCGTCCATCCAAGCAATATGGGTGTTACCTTGCATGTCAACAGCGATCGAAGGGTGGAAAGAGAATGCGTCATCGATTGTGACACGTGTATCGTTTACTACGACTAAGTGACCATCACTACCACGGCCTAGATCTTCTGCGTATCCATTTCCTAGGGTAGTGTGACCTGAGTTTCCAGGAACCCATGATGGGTCATTATCCATCTTACCATATGGGTCCAATACTGTCATGAAAATTTCACGAGAGTTGTTGGTTGAGATGTAAACCATTGCTTCTACAAGAAGTTGCATTTGACTTGCACCGCCAGTTCCAGATGGGAACTCGTAAGTTTGTCCACCAGCATCGGTGGAGCGGACTGAGTTTCCTGGACAGTTACGGGTTGCGGTTGAAACAACGCCGTTTGGACACTGCGATAAGTCGCGCATGTGTGATTCGATGTTGTTAGCGCCACCGTATGATTGTCCATACAATCCTACAGGCACTACACCAGCGGCCACACAGTTGTCGTGTGCTTCGTTAATCGAAGTGGTGTCATCTGCTTGCTGAGATGGGTCTCCGTCCTTTGGCCCTTCGTCGGACACTGGTAGAACGATCTTAGTTGCATTAGGATTCCAGCGGTGGTCCGATGCGGTTGGTGGGTTACCTGGAACATTTCCTACAGTATCCTTCCAAGACAAACATGCCCAGTTAGAACCTGGTCCCCAGTCTTCACCAGAGTATCCGGAATATGTTGCGCCATTGTAAACAGTACCTGGCAATGTTCTCAATCCGCCGGAGTCGTCGTTAGGGACTAATCCAAGTGCTGTGTTTCGAGGACCTGAGTTCTTGTTGTGCTGAGCACAGTTACCGGAGCTGGCAGCACCGGGCAAGGTGTTTCCTAATCCGTAAATTGTCTCGTAAACTGTCATGTTTCCTTCTTCTAGCATTGGCTTTATTCCCTTGAAATTTCCACCGGATGCGAAGTTTCCACCGTAGATTACAGTACATACGTCAGCCCACTCGGAGTACATAGAACCTGATGTGTCTACTACGAATACCAGTTCTACCTTACCTCCGCGAGTGTCGTCCCAAGCGATTTGAACGTAGTCGTTAGCGTCGACAACAATGTCCGGATGACCCTTGTGTCCAATGATTGGAGTAAGTAGAGTGTCGTCGAATAGAATGATTGCATTCTGTACACTGTAATCTGGTTGCAACATCTTGTAGTAAATCTGAGGCTGCTGGAAGAACATGTCTAGAGAATCATAGTTATCCTGCCATACGATGTGTATGTTTCCTTTCGAGTCAACGTCTATTGCTGGCCAATCACGATTGTTGATGTGTTGAGCAACGATGTAGTCGTCAATTGCAGTTAGGGTTCCGTCGTCAGAAACCGAACCATCCATTGCGGTATTGAATGGATGTAATGCAGTATACATGATCTTGTGCTGTCCTGAATGGTCAGCCCAAACAATGTGGACGCGGTCGTTTTCATCAATTACCATATCTGGGTGGTAGATTTTGTGAAGGCCTGCTCCGGTAACTTGTGTTGCATCAATCAATGTGTCACCGCGCGGCGATATCATTGAGTAATACAGGTGTTGATTGGAACGACTCCAAACAACGTGAACGTTGCCTTCAGAGTCTGATGCGACCGCTGACATGCGGTCGGATGAGCCCCCGCCATCCACGACTTGAATCGCTTCAGTAATCACAACTTGTGTTGCTGCAGCTGGGGCTGCCATCATAATTCCAGATAGTGTTGAAAGCAGCATAATTGCTGCAAGGCTAATTGACTTCATTTTTTGTCCCATAGAGAAACCTTCCTAACGACACTTTTTGGTATCACTACTGGTACTTAACCGCGCCCCTCTCAGGTCATACGCGAGAGGTTTGTAATGGGCGAGCGTCAAAGCCAGTCTGTAGGATCGAAATCTTCTCCAAAGGACATAGATTCATCCGCTTGAATTTCGGTTGGCTGGGGCGAAGATGCTCTCCCAACCCTTTGTCTAGAATCTTTCTTGTTTTTCCAATCATCAACCGGCCCTGGGGACCCTGAGCCTGTTCCAAACGTGTACTTGATTTCGTGAATTACACCTAGTTTTGCTAACCATAGGCTGCGTAGATTCTGCATCATCTCGTTCTTAGTCAAACCATCGAACCAAAGAGGTTCGCTAACATTGAATGCTTGGAGGGGCCCTGGTCTTTCTTTTCCAGAGTGTCCAAGATGGATTCCCCAATCGACTCCTGATGCAATCAATTGCATTCGGCATTCATGCATCCAAGTTTTCCATTCTTCTTCATCGGTCTTCATCAAGCCTCTCATGGATTCTTGTTGCCCTTCATCCACCCTAGTCATTGATGAAATAGCCAGTAAATCCCTGTTCTTTGGAATTACTACTGCGAACATATGGCCGTTTTTCCCTTGAGGGTATTTGACTAACAGATGCATGTGCGCCCGCGGGTCATCCTGTTCTCTAATTTCGATCCTCTCACTGGCAAGCCATGAACGGACGAGTCTCTCTGCTTCGTCGGGCGACATATCCATTCCGAAACACTCCACTAACTTGAACCGTTCACTTTAGTAAGTCACGTAATTTTGCGATATCATCGCTCACTGAGGAATTGTATTTTATCCTACGAGTCCACTTGGAAAAATCAGATACTGCGTCCCATCCATTAGCGAAGGAAACCGCTGAAATCCATAATACCAATATCATTGAAATCCAAATTAAGACTGTCGCTATTCCTTCTTGCCAAATCTCATTGCCAAAGAGTCCTAGTAAGTCATAGTTGATTTCAGAATTATACATTACAGTCAGCGCAGTCAAGATTGTTGCCATAACTGGCCACCACAACATTGACCCGAACATTCCAAACAGCATGTGATAAGATGTCCTAGCATCTAATCCTTCATCGGTGCGGTCTCCAAGGATTCTACCTAACGCGATTTGCCAGCCCATGCCAAGAATCAAGGTTGGCAAGAATACAATGAATGGTATGAGCTTCAGTAAGTCGACCGCTGCGCCAACAGGAGAGAAGCCTCGAAGTCCGTCACAGCTAGTATTGATATCTCGCCCATCTAACCCAGACTGGTTTAGTTTGTCTCCTATTTTTGTCGCTACTTCTTGAATCTCTGCGGAAGCAGGTTCGTTTTTCAGTCTGCGGACTTCTAACACTTCTTCTCTCCAGGTCAACTCTGGCTTGTTCTGAATACGCCTTTGGACATGGGCAATTACTGAATCCCTGTTGACCTCGCTGAATGTTTTCCGGTTTGGCGTCATTGGCTCAAGCTTCTCTTTCAAACGATCTCTTAATCCAGTTACAATTTCTGCAGGAGGTTCGCTCCAATCACCAGCACCTATGGCTTCAACCAATTCAGAAGGGAGTTCTTCGTGAGGCAAGTCAATTGGCTCTCCATACTCAACCCAACAATCTGTTCTGAATAGATGTCTGGTTCTGAAATGTAGCCCAATAGGAATCAACGTAGGTATTTCGCTACCGGTTGCTTTGGCGTGAGCTGCTGCTGCCAATACAGTCCTAAATGGACCGGTTTTGAGTCTTATCAAATGGCTTTCTGAATGACTGGTTCCCTCTGGGAATAATGCGCAACCAAAACCATGCGAAATTCCGGTTGCCAAGTTTAGTAACGAACGGCCATTGAGATAATTGGCTTCTTCTTCAGAACAACCTCCGCGCAATAATTCTGCTTTACGTACTACGGGTTGAACTGCGAATTTACGTGCCCAGAAACCTAAAATTGGACGCGTGACTAAATCGTGTCGACCACCAACTACGAATTTCTTTGGATGAGTCAAAAAGATTGAGATTGGATCCATTAATCCATTAGTGTGCCAAGCTGAACACATGCTTCCTCTATCCGTAGGCACGTTCTCTACACCTGTTGTTTCAAAGGTTCTGAATTGCGAATACATTGTTCGCCTGAGCATGAAATACCCTAATTCGGTAAAAAATGGAGACCCGGGGTAATTTTTGTCAAATTTAGGGAGAGGGGCGTCCATTAATTTGTCATATTTCATTCGAGTTGCAGACGCCGATAACTCGGGCAATAACTCACCGTGATGATCTCTTGCTCCGTCAAAGCCCTTCTTCATTCAGATGCCTCCTTTATTGCTGTGCAGAGGTTTGCAAGTGAAATAAAGTCCGGAGGATTAGGAGGTTGAGCGTTTGGAAACATCGCTGGTAATGCCCTACCTCCATCACCCGATATTCGTGGTATTACATGCACGTGCACGTGAGGAATTTCCTGGCCCGCTAAAGGTCCGTCGTGAATTGTAATTGTGAAATCCGATGTGTGAAAATAATTCGAAAGGACTGACTGCGTTTGTTTTACGCCGGAAAACAGTTTCATCAGATCTTCATCCGACAGCCCAGCCAATCGTTGAGAGGGGTTTTGCAATACGACCAAAGTATGTCCTTCTGAGCGAGGAAATACGTCAAGAAATGACGCCCATCCTTCTCCTCGACAAATAAAGTTCCCTGGGATTTCTCCCGAGAGGATTTTCTCGAAAAGAGTGGGCTCTGCCATGGACATTCGAAGTATGCACACCTCAAAGTTTTGAGGGTGTTTCAATCATTAGGAGACAATACCCAAGTTCCAGAGGTTCCCTTTCGAATTGCCAAGGTGGAAATGTTGCCGTGTATGTCGATTAGAGTATGATGTAATTGTTCATCATCCTGTTCAGCATAATCTGTTCTTTGATGAGTTCCACGGCTTTCAGTTCTTGAGATTGCGCTTCTAACTGTTGCCTGAGCCAATCTAACACCAGCTTTCAAGCGCAGTGCCTCGAGCAGATTAGTATTGAACAACCTAGTGGAGTCGTCAAGGTGTAATTTGCCCGCTGATTCTGCTAATGATTCCAAAGATTCCATTGCATTTTCAAGAGTTTGTGCGTCTCTAGAATAGCCCATGCTTGACTGCATAATCTCCCCTAGTTTTGCAAATAATGGGCCTGTTCTTTGCACCGGCCCTTCATCAGCAGCAGCCATGTCGAAATCAAGGTCGGCTTCGGCCGCTCCAAGAGCGATTTCAAGTGAGGCTCTTCCTGTATGAGAGCTCTTAGCTGCGTGGTTTGCTGCGTGCTCTCCAGCAGCAGCCCCTCCTGCCATTGAGTCTAGTAATCGGTTTCCTGCAATCAATCCGGCACCATGTAGGCCCGAGCATGCAGAGTCTCCTGCTGCATACAACCCGGTAAACCAACGAGACCAGCGTCCGGTTACAGCGCGTCCGTGCTCGTCAGTAGCAATGCCTCCGATTGTAGTTGCTACTCTTGGAGTAATAGGCACTGTTTGTTTATTCATATTGATTCCAAGTCTTTGGCTAACTAGCTCAAAGGTTTGGGCCCACCAAACTGATGATTCTCCCATATTTCTTGCATCTAATACCGCATCAGAGGTTGCTCCTATTGCGGTGGCCAAAGCAGTGGTATCTGCAGTCAAATCAACCTCTATTGGAGTGCCATTAGAATGGTGGATTGTTGCGCCGTCTGCTAGCAGACCAATTGGTAAAACAACATTTGTTCCGCTAACTGCGAGAGGTGCCCATGCAATGAATTCCATATCTCTGACTGCAAGGCCAGCACTCATTGCTAGATCCAATCCAAGTCCTACTTTACTGCCCGTCCAGATACCTTCGTATCCCCCGTCAGCGATGATTACGGATTTTGCTTGTAATCCATTCAGAGATCCAGTAGTCATGTCCAATGCAACAACGCCATGAACTTGGTCGCCGGAATGAACCAATTCTAGTGGAACTTGGTCTCCCCTACGGACTACACCATGCTTCATACACTGTTCTTCCAGAACTTGTTGTGTATCGCGCACCATAGAGTCCCCGGCGCCTGCTAATCGTGGTAAAGTGTGCCCTGATGCTTTACGAACTAGGGGGATGCCGTCTGCATCTCTGCGGAAAATTACTCCCCAGCGCTCTAGAAGATCGACTTGGCGAGTGGCTTGTGAAACTCTGTGTGAAACTATATCCTGGTCGCACAAAAAGCCGCCTGCGCGGATTGTGTCGTCTCTATGCGACTTAGTGGTCCCTTCTTTCAGAGGTGCTGCTATGCCGTCACATGCTGAATTGTTTCCGACCCCGAGGCTGTCAGCAGACATCATCAAAGTGGATGCCCCTGCTTTAGCTGCGGTTGCTGATGCTCTAAGAGCGGCTGGCCCGTCTCCAATTACGATGATGTCCCATGCTTCCACGTACTTCACCTCCGATGGATTGAGCGAAGGGAAAGCATGTCATAAGTAGCGCGCTTAAAATCTCACTATGCAGGGGCTGCTGATTCAGCAGATGGGAGAGGTGTTTCTCCCTTAATTCTAGCGTGTAACATGCGCTTCAAGCGCTGTCTAGAAAGGTTGCTTTCGCCGGCCAGCACATTGGTTTTGATTATTCTGGAGCCTATGACGTTCCCATCGTCATCGCGCAAGATAACCTGAACATTTCTACGCCCCTTTACATTCCCATTCCATGCAACGCCAATCCACAAAATTACTCCTTTTTCAAGATATTTTGGCATCCAATCCAACGCGTCTTCGACAAGAGAGTCGGTTATCTTGACCGCTGTTTCGGGACCGGGGCAGGAGAGTAATTCGAAACGGTGCTCTTGTTTTTCGGGCATTCCACCTGGCACAATTACTTCAACACGCAAATGCCGATCCTCTAATGTCTGATTATTCAAGGCAATGAACAGGTGCCCGGTACGGTTGCTGCAACGGTCTGCCAATGCCACATCCATTCTCCAAGGGTTCTCAGTTATCGATGCAGTTCCTGCTAACAAATCGTTTTGCAATCTATCAAGCAAATCAAAAACTTCGACTTGCCAAGCTCGAGCGTGTGCTATTAATCTCTGAATCTTAACCCAATTGAATGGAGCGCTTTCATTGAACAGCAAGGTATCTATTGCCATTGGTTTAATGAATTCCTTTAGTTCATTCATCGTTTCTTCATCATTCAAATCGCCACGACTATTCAAATGTAGAAGGTACAGTAATCTCTCTCTTGCCTGCTTGTTTTCCACGCCCGGGAGCAGAGAGTCGGGGAGTTCGCTTTCCCATTTATTCCACAACAAAGAGTGGTCTGGATCAAGATGTGCGTAAATCAAATCGCCAAGAATAGTGTCCAATTTCATCGGGTGGTGAGTAGGAGAATGCATCACTAAATATGGCAGTTCATCTCCTAATTTCCTGATTGAGTCTGTAGTAAAAATCGCATGGAATGATAGCGCCAGACTAGATGTCAATGTAATTAGCAATACCAAATTGTATGCCAAGCCATTAGGCTCCAACCCTGCAGCAAGAATTAACAAAAATATCGATATTGCAGCCAGAATTGTTGCCGTAGCGTTATGCAATCTTACATCATTCAATCCGGCCTTGATTCTATCCATGCCTGGTTCGGCCATCATATCTCTGCGAACTCCTTCAACTATCGCTGCTTCTTTCCACAAAGATGAGCGTAAAGTTAGTGCTGTCATCCCTCTCTCTGCGGCAATAAATGACGGGGCGATGGAAATTACAAGCAACGGAATCCAAAGCAAAATCATCAGTGTTGGTTTAGCAAGTGGGTGATATGGGGCGACTACTCCTGCAAGAGCGGTCAATGCCATCAATAGGCCAACGGCTCTACGTGTAATCAGCAAAGATGGCCTACAAGCCAATTTTCCAAATTTTACCCGATGCTCCTCGGCTAGTCTGTATTCCGACAGGGATACTGAAAGCGAATCTTCCCCCCGGTCGAAATCTTTGCTATACGGATTTGGTAATGTGGATTCTTTGCCGGGAATCACTTTCTTCAAGGAAGATTCCTCAGGCATGTCACTGGCATCAAACACAATGGTATGTCATTTTTGGAAGATTTTTGGCAGCGATAGGTTGTTGAAAGGGTTCCTCGCCCCTCGGCATGGACACGTGGCCCAGCTGGATAAGGCGGTGGCCTCCTAAGCCACAGATCGCGGGTTCGAATCCTGCCGTGTCCGCCTAAACTGTTTGTGATGATGAGATCTCTTTTACTCGGTGTAAGAATTCCTCTAATTGCACTCTGCCGTGCATAGAAGTTTGTAATTTGACATCGCAATCTGCTAGCGCTGTAAGTAGTTCGCACAGCATGGTTTCATCCAACAAAAGACGGCCTGTTGTTAGTAATCGGTGTAGATGCATTACTACATCTTCGGCTTCTAAAGCATGCTCGTTCATTAATTGGTCAAGAGCGCCTAATGCTCCTTTCAGTACCCGCTTGTTTCTGCCGCCTTGTTTTTCCCATCTCCAATCGTGAACTCTGCCTCTTAGGGCTTCTTCGAATACTTGCTGTACCCCTACAATAGTTGTCGCAGCAACCACTTTCTGCAAATTTTTCCGGTCATGAAGGCTTTTTTTCCTAGCCATTAATTCTAGTAAGAATACTGCTCTTCGAAGATTGCCGTTTGAAACGTGCGCCATATCTCCTAGAATCCCTCGAACCGGCGCTAGATTTTCTTTTTCTACAATTTGTTCAAGCCGCTGAGTAATTATTTTGTTCGGAGTAGCGGAAATTCTGATCTGCTTAGACCTAGAGCGTAAAGCGTCAATGATGCGAGAAGGCGATCTTGCTGTAAAAATAAATCGCGAAGTAGAGGATGTTGATTCCATCATTCGACGAAGATATGGTTGTCTTGTGGGACCTAAATGATCCGCGTCTTCGATGATGATCAGTCGAGAAACAAAGCCGGCTTCGCTAGTATTGAGTTCTCTGTTTTCCTTTCCTGCTGGAGGAGTGTCGCCATCCGTTGCTTGAGTTAGGTTAGCATCAAAGGAGTCTAATGAAGAGCGTCCTGCTAGCGTGTCTGAAGAAGAAGTTCCCTCGGGGCGCAGAAATTCCTCAAATTTTTTCATGGCGCCTGCACTTTTAGCTAAATCCCTCGCTTGTAATACATGGGTTGTTGATTTCCAAGACGGCCCCAATATTTGCCTAGCAATTAATCGCCATGCAGCCGTTTTACCAACTCCGGCAGGCCCCGCCAATATGAGGTGAGGCGGGTTGGCTTGTACAGAAACCCTCTCGAGATTTTCTCTAATTGGCTCGCTCATCGCTAACTCGTCGAATCGACGGGGCGCGTATGACTCAAGCCAAGATGCCATCAAAGAGAATGTTAGCGAATGGGTCTTTCAACCCCTCGGTGAAATTTATTCACTCAGCGTCTAGGATTTTGTGTCCTGTTCTTCGCAATTTGATGAAAATGCGGGTTCCGCAATGCTTGCATGTCATTGCAGGTTGCCACTTTCCTTCTCTATCACGAGTGAAGCTCTGAATTGTACCACAATTTGCGCACTTGTAGTCTACAGTAAGGTCTGCCATGGCGTTCACGCTCATCTGCGCGACCGGCCTCTCCTCTTTGAAGGTGTCCTTTGTACAAGGAATGTTCATGGGCGTAACATGGCACCATAATTGCATGGCAGAGGACAAACTGGTCATCGATGTTGTTGATAATGGCGGCCAGTGGACACATCGTGAGTGGAGAATGCTGAGGTACCTTGGCGTAGATACTCAGATTATTGAAAATACAACCCCTGTTGATGAATTAAGAGACCTAGATGGATTGATTTTGTCAGGAGGAGCCGCTAGAATCGGCTTATCGGGAGAGTTGGGCAATTGTGCAGCATTCCTCGAATTGGATATTCCAATTTTAGGGATTTGTGCTGGGCACCAGTTCATGGCAAGGCACTATGGGGGAGATGCAAGAGAGTCACCAGAGCCTGAGTACGGAGCGATGGTTAT
>PAJN01000052.1 GCA_002710205.1 Methanobacteriota archaeon
GTCTGTGCAGCCGGTTGGTTGTCTCACTCTCACTCTCTCGTCCAGCGAGGACCCATTACCGACCACATAGTCCATCGGTTTGCATCAGAGGTCATTCCCTAAGGTCACCCTGGTCTTCGTCGATGGCACATGACCGCAATCATTGGTATCACAGTTCACTGAGCGGACGCTCTCCCTGCGATGTTGCATGTGCGGTCAGAAAGTTCTCATGTCTCATCATTGTTGAAACCGTCGGTATAACTCTAGATGCACATCTAGATTGTATTCTTTTTCTAATGGTACAATTGGAACCGTTTTCTGGAATAGCCAGCCTGCATATGGGTGGCATCTTCCAATTGGAGGATTCATCCCTTGTTCAGCAGCAGTAATTCCTTCGAGAACATCTAGAAGGGAGTCTTTACCAATTCCTTCGGGCATGTGATGCACGAGTACAAGTTCATCTGACTTGATCTCTTGTTCCCAAAGAATAGCAGGCCAGGGCAAATCAAGCATTGAAAGTGCAGCCCTTCCCATGGACGAGGATAAGCATACAGATAGCCAAGGTTTTGCTTTCCCTTTCCATAGTGAATGATGAACATCTTCCATTATTGCAAGCATTTCTTCACGCTCAAGATTACGTTCCTCTAGTAGCATCTTGTGATGCAAACAAGCTCCAACCAACCTAGTTATTTCTGGTTCATTCCAATTACTTCTGAGAACTTGGCCAGCCCTCAGTGGTTGACTTAGCCACAAATCGACAACGTCGGGCATTTCTTCTATCCATTCTCTGCTAAGCAAAATCGCAGTCGCCACTGATGGTTCAGATATCTGATTTGAAAGAATGGCAAAGGGATTACTTCTTATTCGCTCGATTAAGATAGACAATGCAGCATCATCTACTGATGCTAAATCCGCTAAGTCGGAATCATCGAATTTCCTCAAATCTGCCAATTCGGCCCATTTGGGATCGATTTGTACTCCAATCCTTCTCCACCTTGCGGAGTGATTGCTTTCTGTAGTTGCAATCCATGATGCTAACGGGTACTGCATTTCGTGCCTATCAGCCCAAACATCATCCCCGACTTCTAATTGACAAGCAAGCCACAGTGCTTCAAGTTCATTATCAGCATTCCTAACCGTGTTTGATTTCCCACGAATAATCTGCGACGGTGCTTGAGGAGGATTCCAATCTGCAGGCATTTTAGCTTCATGCGCCACGGAAATTGGTAGACGTAATCTGCCTTGCATTTCAAGATTGAATTTGCCATGCTGCCCGCTAGAAGTAAGTTTGAATGGCAAATCCAAATCGATAGATTCTCCGATAACAAGCCTACATCTGCTATCACTAGCCAATCTATCAAGAGATTTGACATGCTTCCATCTCCAATCTACAACGATTGGTAATTCACTCTCTTCAATACAGAATAGTAGTGCTGCTTCTCCACCACGCTCAGACATCGAGCGTGTATCGATTACACCACTGGATTGTTGCGACCATTGTCTGCCTGGGAAATCATTCAGGACCTTTCTAGTAAGTGAATTAGATGAATTTGATTTGATGTCGGAAACTAACTTACTGAATCTTTCTTCAATTGACGGTTGTGATAATCTAGGGTGATTAAGTTTCAACCAATTTCTGAGAATTTCGTAAGGAAGTGGGCTCAAGGGTAAACCGACCAGATCTCCATCAACCATCAGTATTGCATTACTTGCAATACTATTCGCTAAGACTGAACGGTCTATTCGCCTCCCCAATTTAGCGTGGATGCCGCCTCTTGGACTTACCAACGGTCCTGAATTACCAGCATGACCAATTGATACATCACCATCCCGCAACACTTGAGGTAATTCTGGCCAGAAACCTGAGGGTAGTGGTGAGAACCAGCTTCCTACTCCAACCGGCCACGGGCTACCCTCATCCAGTAATCTTGCACGAACTATGCCGATTACTTTCGGTCTCTCCATCCAAGCATTCAGAGTCATTGGGCTTGGCTCACTGGGGGCTGAACTCTTACGCAGGGTTTCAATATCCCACCACACGGGTCCGTCTCCTCTTTGTACCGCCCAACGCCAATTGTTAGACTCCCCCTCGTTTCCATTGGAATCTATGAGTACTCCACTTTCCTCATCCATCGGTCTTTCAGGCAGACCTAACAGTGGCCCAGCAGGTTGTGAAGCGTAACCAAGTAACAGCATTGAGCCTTCTCGCGCCAATACTACTCCTGCGGCACCAGGTGGAGGTGGCCAGCGAACTAATTCGTTCAATCTGGCTAAACCATCAGCCTCTAACCGGTTCAAACCTTGTGATGAAAGGCGATACCTGGACCCGCGTAAACTAGCATCGTCTCGTACTACGTCTCCCGATTCTCTCAGTTGTTTAAGTGCTGCAGACGCATGAGGAACTCTGATTGATAACGCCTGAGAAACTTCAGTGACTGTCCCTCCGCCATCTGCTAACCAATCGAGAACCCGTCTTTGGTATGTAGATCGGATACGATTACTACGCATCATTGTCACCAATACTGTCGAAATGTTACCCTCATATGAATATTCTCACTTACATTGCATTAATTTGTTACAATTTGTTACATATTTCCACTGGAGAATAGAAAATATACACTCGGTTTAACAATGAAACCGCTATTTTGTCGAAAAACGAGGGTAGTTAATGTAACTTCAAGGCCTTCGGGGGGAGAACGGTTATATGGGCTGCTTCGCTCCTCCTGTTTAACGGCCCACCCGAGACACGGAATCGGCCGGATGACGAAGAGGAGATTGCAAATGAAAACAGTAAGAATACGTGAGAAAATCAAGAAGTTCCTGGGTGACCGCCCACGCAACACAGCTGAAATTTTAGAGCACATTAACAGCACCATGAGACACGGCACTACTAGTCAGCAACTCGGAAACGTCCTTTCCAAAGACAAGGATATTGTCAAAGTAGGATACATCAAGCGCTCCGGCATTCTCTCAGGCGGATATGACATCTGCGAATGGGCTACACGAACATGGGTTTCTGATAACTGCCCTGATTGGCAAGAAGGTCAGCCTCTAATCATTGACTCTGAAGGAAATGTTCAGACCAACGATTTGATCAGGCGAAACTGATTGTTATACATGCGCTTTATTCGAAAGATGACCGATGCAGGCGTCTGCATGTTCTGCGGAGGCTTGGTTGTAGGAAGTCTGTGCACAGAATGTGGAATGGTTCAGTGAAACCAATTCAATATAATCGCCTCTGATTTTAGCTTGACGCATATACACGTACCTTGTAATCCATATTCAGGCGTTTTGCGCTAGTCGCAAATTATACAGATATTACACGTCAAATTACTGCCCGTTGTAAATGGCCAAGGCTTCTTCCAAGCCAACTCCATCACAAATTACAGCCTTACATGCAGCCGTCATTCGAACTGCTTCTTCAGTTGTCTTCTGGTGAATATTCCTGCCAGTAGCAGCTCCACGGCATCCTGAGACCTGCATTTGGTCAACGAGGCGCCCCAAGAATTCCTCTGGAGGAAGTGATCCACCGCCAGAACAAATGATACCGCATCTTCCTGCTGCTTCTGCAGCGACACCGAGGCTTTCTGGTTGAGTCATACCTTCGAATGCTCTTGGATAGTTGACCTTAGCAAAGTCTGCACCGATGCATGCAGCAACACCGGCTGCGCCTGAGATTAGTTGCGGATCTTTCTCGTCAGTAACCGCTTGCCCTCTAGGATACATCCAAACAACTGCAATCATTCCAAGTTCGTGTGCTTGGCGAATGAAAGTTGCCGCTTCCGTAAGCATTTCATGCTCATACTCTGAACCGATGTAAACAGTATAACCAATTCCTACAACATTGATTCCATTGTGAAGCAATGACGATACGTCATCTAGATCCCATAGTGCCTGGGAAACTGGGTCTCTTTGCGCGGTCTTAACCATGTGAGACTTTGAATTCAATTTTACCAAGTAAGGAATGTCTGGATAATCACGAGCGTATTGTGCGATCAATCCTAGTTGACCTGCAAGAACCCCGATAGTTCCCTCTTCATGAGCTCTAGCACCAATTTCGAAAAGATGACCTGGGTCATTTGAAGAGAGAGGTATTTTCTTTCCACCATCATAGAAATCATCATTCAAGTGCTCTATTTTTTGATCACAGGCGAATAAATTCATCTTTCCTGTTCCGCATGTTGCTGCATCCATATTGTCGATGAATGTCTCAATCAATTCGTCAGGAACATCTGCTGGGACAGGGTATTTGGTCGCCATCAAATCGTCCACTTTACTTTAGGACTTCAAAACATCGTTCGAAAATGAACTATCTACTAGTCCAAATTCGATGCTTTGAGCATCACTAAATTCTCTAAGTTTCACTTGCCTTCGAAGGACGGTACTCTCTTCTCGACATATGCTGCGATACCTTCCTTAGCATCGCTGCTACCGAATAGAGCAGCCTGAAGTTCACGCTCAAGTGCCAAGTGGTACTCGAATGGAATCTCTGGTCCCGTCTGGCAAGAACGCTTGATGTTCCCAACAGCCTTTGTTGCCTTGTTTGGTAGAGTGAATTGGCTAGCCCAATCTAGAACGTCACGGCGGAAATCATCAGCATCTCCTTCCCATATATGGTTGATGAGATTGCAATCCAGTGCATCTTCGAAAGACATCAATTCACCAGTGACCATCATCTCTAGAGCCTTTGCCTTTCCAATTAGGCGAGTTAGGCGAGCTGTTCCACCAGTACCCGCTAGAACACCTAGGTTGATTTCAGGAAGACCGACCTTGCCAGCGTTCTTGCGTGCAATTCTGATATCTGCAGCCATAGCGATTTCCAAACCGCCACCGACTGCGTGTCCGTTCATTGCACAAATTACCAACTTGGTAGTCTGCTCGAAACGAGATAGGGTTTCGTTTGCGTGAAGACAGAAATTGTACTTGAATCCAGGTGAAACGCTGTTCAGCATCTGGATAGATGCACCTGCGGAGAAGAACTTGGAGCCGTTACCTGTGATAACAATAACAGTAACATCATCATCGAAACGGGCTTTGATCACCGCTGTATCGATATCACGCATCATTTCGTGAGTGTAGGTGTTTGGACCCATTGCATCTCCTTCTAGAGGAGCTCCTGCAGAGTCTGAAGCAAGTTCGATAACTGCGATACCATTGTCTGTGGTTCCGTAGTTAACTAAACGGTTTGGCATTGGTTCTAATTTGAGTCCGTATAGGTCGCTCATGTATCACTCCAACAGGGTCCGCTTAATGAGTCAATCGCTGGTCTCAGTGAAGGATGTCTTACCGCCTGAACGTCGAACATTATCCCATCTCTCGCCAACTTTTTTTGCAGATTCTGATTGCTCCCAGACATCTCTCTTCTTGGCTTTTCTAAACGGCAATCGCCTTACTCCACGGCCCATTGCCTTAGGGTCAGACTTCAACATAAACCTGTTAACCATCAAATAAATTAGTGATTTGTACCATTTAGGACGGAATAATTTGCCAATCCAAACTAATCCATCTCCTCTTTTCTTTTGGTCTCTCATCCATGCCTTACACATGTACTTGAATGTACGATCTCCTACTCTATTCATTAGGAATCTATTAGCGACTGAAGTCTTGACATAAGGCATGAGTTGTTTCCTTACCTCTTTCTCATAATCGCAATTACCCAAAATATCCTGAGCTGCAAGATGTCCCGACCAAACAGCCATCCTCATCCCAAAGCCCCACATGAAATCTTGCAAACCTCCAGATTCTCCGACATAGTATCGCCCATCTTGGAAATAATTCTTGTTGATTGTAAAATCTCCTTTACCCCCAACCCTCTTAATCGGCTCCATGTCTATGTTTGGATAGTGCTTCTGATACCAAGCAATGGTCTCGTTCAGGAACCTATCAGTCCCTCTTTGCTTCCTCCACAAACAAGTACAAATCAATCCAACACCATCAATGATAATCAGATAAGAGTAGGACCCGGGAGCTAATTTGTCATTCATTTGGAATGCAATATGATTGGGATGCTTGGTTCGGAAAATCTCTCCATATGCTACGGCACTAGTTCCTTTAGGTCCGCAAGCAATGATTTGACAATCTTCTTCCTTGACTCTACTCTTGTAATGGAGATTCGCCCCTGCAGCAATTGCCATTCTCTTGAAACCTTGATCGATGGTATGCTCAGAAGTACCCCTCTCAACAATCCTGTAAGCGATACCTGGGGTGTGAGTCTCAGTAATCTCATCATCAGGATGGATCAAATCAACTATGTTAAACTCAGTCGCCTTGAATTCGCTAGGATCATATCCCCAAGAACGTAATTGGTCAAAGAAATCTTCATCCATGGACCAATTTTCTAAGGCCTGGAAATCACCATCAAAACGCTGACCTGAATCTTGTCTAACATCATGAACATGAACTTCGACACCTGCTTTAGCAAGGGTCGTTGCTGCCGCTAGGCCAGACAAACCTGCGCCCATGATGTGGATGGGACCTGCCTGTGCCATGGTATCCCATGTGCAAGGATGGTTTCAAGGATGCGGCAGTGGTGGGACCGCTATGCAGGGGCATATTTTCATTCAAGAAGCCCCTGGAGAACTAGATGTAGATGATTTACGAACACATCTACAAACATCAGAATGTGGAGCAATTGTCTCTTTCATAGGGATTACCAGAGGAGTGGACAATGGAGAAGAAGTCCTTCGTTTAGAGTTCGATGCTTGGCAGGACAAACTCTCTGAAACTCTGCACGGTCTTGCAGAACAAGCGATTGCTAAATTCGGCTTGAAATCGGTTGCTATGGCACATAGAACCGGATCAGTTGGACCAGGAGAGAATATTGTTGCAATACATGTCGCAAGTCCACACCGAAAGGAAGCATTCGAGGGGTGTTCATGGCTAATCGATGAACTAAAACGGCAAGCCCCTTTGTGGAAGAAAGAAGTCAAGCCCAGTGGGGCAACATGGAAAGCAGGATTGGGGTGAAAATATGGAGAAAAGTATCCAAGGAGTTATCGACATTGGTGGTAAACCAATTGTACACAGAAGGGCGAGTGCTACCGGCTTAGTACACCTTTCCGCCCAGTCCAAGCAAGCCATCACAAATGGAGAAGTGGAGAAAGGCGATGTTTTGGAAGCATCTACGATAGCTGCAATCCAAGCAGTAAAAGAAACTCCCCGTATCATACCGCACTGCCATCCTATCCCTTTGGAAGGATGCAAAGTAGATTGGTCATGGGAAGGTAATGCTCTACGCTGTACAGTTGAGGTAAGTGCCCATTATCGAACTGGTATCGAAATGGAAGCATTGACCGGGGTTTCAGCCGGCCTATTGTGCGCTCTAGACATGGTCAAATCAATGGAGAAAGATTCCAATGGCCAATACCCTGAAACACGGATTACAGACATAATCGTGCTTGAGAAGCACAAGGCGGATTAAGCGCTTTATTGATGGAGGGGTTGCTTATCGCGAAGAACATGGCGAGAACTGCAGACTTGGCGCATCACTTCTTAGAAGCAGTAGACCAAGCGGCAATTGCTAGTGCATCTTGGCGCGGATTAGGTGATAAAAACGCCGCTGACGCTGCTGCGGTGGAAGCCATGCGCAGAACCTTCGACAAAGTGCCGTTTGATGGAAGAGTGGCAATCGGTGAAGGCGAAAGAGATGAAGCACCGATGTTATTCATTGGTGAGGAATTAGGAAACCAAGTCGGAGTAGAAGGCGCACTGCAAATAGACATCGCTGTCGACCCTCTAGAGTGTACCAATAATTGCGCTGATAATTCTCCAAATTCAATAGCCGTACTTGCTGCTGCTCCTAGAGGAACTCTACTTCATGCTCCTGATTGTTACATGGATAAGATTGCGGCAGGCCCAGAACTTGCCGGACACATCAGCTTAGATGGTGGAGTCACATACAACCTTGAGCAAGTTGCAGATGTTTTGGATAAGCCAATGTCAGAAGTCAAGGTTGTAGCATTGGATAGAGAAAGGCATGCTGAATTATTCAAAGAGATTAGAGAAGCAGGGGCTCAACTCCACCTAATGGGAGATGGGGATGTTTCTGCAGCGATTTGGGCTGCTCGCCCTGACGGCCCTTATGACATGCTTTTGGGCATAGGTGCTGCTCCTGAAGGAGTGATTACTGCAACAGCAATCCGTGGCATTGGAGGGGTGTTCGAAGGCAGACTTGTTTTCCGTTCGGATGAAGAAGAGAAGAGGGCTGAGAAAATGGTCGATGACGATTTGACTAGACTTTGGGATGCTACAGATCTTTGCCGTTCCGATGATGCGATTTTTGCTGCATCTGGAGTTTGTGACGGGTATCTCCCAGGAGTCATAGTAAACGATGACAGCGTGCAAACATTTGCAGAACTAATCGATGTAAAGACTGGTGAAGTAACTCGCCATGACCGTACTCATTCTTTGTGATAATATGGTGAACCAGTTACGTATCGAGGTTCGATTGCCTGAAGGGCATTGGTCTGGAGACGTTTCTCGACAACGCCCTGAGGCTATTTTGAGGATTGAGGAGACCATGCCTTTAGGCAGAGGAAGAGGAACTGCAAAAATCTCATCCTCAAATGAATTGATAGATGAACTGAATTCCCATTCGGGGATTGATGAAGTACGAAATTTGGGGAGCAATCGATACGAAGTCGACATCGCTCGTAAAGGTGGAGGTTACATCAAGGAGGTTAGAGAAGTTGGAGTTATTCCTCAGTCTCCGTTCGAAGTAAGAGATGGATGGGTGGACTGGACGATTGAATGCTCAGCAGAAAAAAGTCGTGAGCTCGTTCAATTACTTCGAGACGGAGGTGTGCCTTACCGTGTTGTTTCAACACGATCTACCGGCTCCAGAATGCTAACACCAAGGCAGAGATTGATTTTCGATTCTGCATTGAATGAAGGATACTGGGATACTCCTCGCAGAATAACGCTAAGTGCTCTAGCAGAATTACTTGGATTGAGTAAATCTACAATTTCCGTTCACCTACACAAGATAGAGGGGATCGTTCTGAATTCCTTCGCAGATGATGTACGTCGCAACTCTCCCTGAACATGTTCGCACGAACATGTTCGCAAATTAATGAATAGTAGGAACCCTATCCCCGTGACATGGCAGAACTACCTAAGACATGGGATGACTGGGTCGCCAACTTTGGCGAATGGCAAGACAGAGTCGGTTTCGATAGAGAATGGTTAGGCGATTTCGACCTTTCAATTCTTTTTGATTGGGACCGCGCTGGAGATGTTATTGAATTCGGAGATTACGCTGGTAGAGCGAAGTGGGAAAGAGCGCTTCAAGTCCCACACCAAAACATCCGTGATGCACTAATATCTATGATCACTGTACAAGGCGATACAGAGTTCGCTTCTGTTGAACAACAAAGGCACTTGTTAGCCACTGCACCTACTGATTTTGACCGCTACTCTGCGGCAAGAATCATGGCAGAAGAACAGAGACATGGTTGGCAAATGGCTTATCTTCTAATGACATACTTCGGACAGCAAGGACGTCGTGAAGCTCAAAAATTACTCGAGAGAAACGCACAGGATGGCGACAGACTGCTGGGTGCTTTCAACAGGCCAATGACTCACTGGCTAGATTTCTTCTGCTACACAATGTTCGTAGATAGAGATGGTAAATTCCAGCTCGGCATGCTATCAACATCAGCATTCAAACCATTAGCAGCATCCATGGGACCAATGCTCAAAGAAGAAGCGTTTCACTTGGGAACTGGTTCAAGCGGTCTGAGGAGAATTATCAAAGCAGGAGTAATCCCTCTGGACATGCTACAGCGCTACATCAACAAGTGGGTTGCTACTGCTCACGACCTATTCGGAACCGATTCCTCAACCTCGGCTCACTGGGCTTACGTCTGGGGAGTTAAAGGTCGATGGGATGAAAGAAAGAAACTCAAGGGTGAAATTGATGTTGACAAGCAAATTCTGAATGAAGAGGCACGTGGACACTACCACGCAGAAATCGCAAAAGAAGTTGCGAAGTTTAACACACTAATCGCTGATGATGTCGATTTCACAATGACCATCCCGCACGAAAATTTCCATCGTGACATCGGAGACTTTGGAGGAAAGAACTGCTACACAGACGGTAGTCTATTCGAAGGAACCGAAGAGGAGTACCAAGATTACTTGTTGACTGTTCTACCGACTGCAGAAGATGAAGAAGCACTAGTCGAACTAATGAAGCAACAGTGGATTGAGGACAAACCGTTGTCACCAGGTCAAATCGCTAGTGGCATCGGCGCAACTGCATGAGGTGCTAGGAATGCTTCCAGTATCCCTTTATGGGGCCGATGATACCGAGGTGGACAACTTCTTTTCGGTTTTACCGAGCCTTGTTGAAGACGCTTATGATGACAGACCGTATCAAGAAACATTGTTCGCCATAACTGGTAACGATGCGATAGAACATATTACGATCGCAGATGACTGGGATAACCAAACGCCATTCATCTGGCCTGAAGATATTGTAATGGAAGTTGGTATGGCAATTCAAACAATCAAGTACCCGGACGTAGGATTACTTGAACACTTAATGACTCTAGAAAATGTCGATTGTAGAAGACTTTCGATATGGATGCACTTCGAAACCAATGTTTATCCAATCTACACAAAAGAGGCTTGTCTTGGATTAGAAAAACTGGGTTTACCTACTCCTTACTTACCAAGAGACATTGCATCTTACGGACTGTATGTTCAGCGACTGGAAGGACTAAAACTCCATGCACCAGCCGAAGGAATGCCGGAAATCGGGCTACCTAGAGCCCGAATCCTGCAACTCGGCTTGGAGCGATTCTGATGAAAAATGCATCAACCCACGCTAAATTGCTGGCGGTTGCACTCATTTGGGGCCTAGGCTGGGTAGCTGGCAGAGTAGCAGCAAGAGACATCCCTCCTTTCACGGCTGGTTGGGCAAGATACGTCCTTGCAGTGGGATGTTTTTTCCTATTCTTGTTGGCAACAAAACAATGGGTTACTCCTTCTAGAGAGCAATGGAAAATAATTACTGCAATAGGATTCCTTTCCACTTTCCTGTATCAAGCATTCTTCATGTATGGAATGAAGTGGACCGCAGCAGGTGACGCCTCTCTGATGATCACATTCAATCCCCTATTTACAGCAATACTTGCTGTACCATTCCTAGGTGAGAAATTCGACAAACGACTGGGTTTGGGACTACTCTCTGCGGTTTGTGGTGTTGTGGTGATTGCATGGTATTCTCCTAATGTAGACATACCCGTAAATGAGAGACTACTGGGTGATGCACTAATCGCAATGTCTGCTCTATCTTGGGCTTGTACAACCATTCTGATGAAGAAAGCGATGAGTGGAGAGAATGCGCTATCTCCTCTTCACCTAACCGTGTGGTCTAGCGCAGTTGGATTACTGATTCAAACGCCAGCAGTAATTTGGGAATACTCACAAGTCGGATTACCTGTAGACGCTAGTGGTGAAGCCTGGCTATGGCTAGCATTCCTAGCAATATTTTCCACCGTACTAAGCTATGTCTGGTTCGCTGATGGAATCAAGGTAATAGGTGCAGGTAGGTCTGCGATGTATGTTTACTTGGTACCAATTTTCGGAATTTTTAGCGGTTGGCTATTACTTGACGAAAAATTGGGACTATCTTTGATCGCTTCGTTTGTTCTGATAGTTGGTGGAGTATACCTTGCTCAATCCAAGGAATCGTCATGAACCTAAATCCCATCGGACACTAACATGGGAATCAATTCTGTGGCAGTTATTGGCGCTGGCACCATGGGTGCCGGTATAGCTCAAGTTTGTGCGCAAGCAGGATGGCATACCAATCTGTATGATGCATTTCCTGAAGGGCTTGAACGTGGCATGAACACCATAGATGCGTTTTGGGACAAAGGTATCGCTAGAGGCAAAACTACTGCTGAACAAAAGGCAACATGGGCTGCAAATCTACACGCCGTGTCAGACATGCATGAAGCGGTAAAAGATGCGGACCTCGTCATCGAAGCCGTTCCAGAGATTCCTGATTTGAAGCACAAAATTTTCTCTGAACTCGGTAGTATGACCAAAGAAGATTGTATCCTAGGAACCAACACTTCTTCCCTATCAATTGCCGAAATTGCTGCTGCATCTGGACGACCTGAGAAAGTCATAGGTATGCATTTCTTCAATCCAGTTCCAATTATGAAATTGCTCGAACTAATCAAACACGATTCATGCTCTGAAGAGACTATCCAAGCAGCTACCGCTGCGGGAGAAGCGATGGGCAAGACCACAATTCTAGTCAAGGATGTACCAGGATTCGCAACATCTAGACTTGGCGTAGTTCTTGGCAATGAAGCAATTCGAATGCTTGCTGATGGCGTAGCCAGTGCCAAAGACATCGATACTGCGATGGTCTTGGGATACAAACATCCGATGGGCCCACTTGCTTTGACCGACCTCGTTGGCCTAGATGTACGCAGAGATATTCTACTCAATCTAAAGAAATCATTCAATGATGATGCATACACGCCTCATCCCCTACTTGAGAAATTGATTTCTGAAGGGCGTCTTGGTAAAAAAACCGGCAAGGGAATCTATGATTGGTCTTCAGGAAATGCCGAAGAAATAAGGGAAGGGCAGGGCAAAAACCATTCAGCATCCCCAGTTTTTACCAATTCTTTAGGAAATAGTGTCTCCCCAA
>PAJN01000053.1 GCA_002710205.1 Methanobacteriota archaeon
ACCAAATCCGTCTTCATCACTATCTTCCCACTGTAATCTGTCGGTAGGGAAAGCATCGGCTTGACCCCATGGGGAAGCTAACCAATTTTGAGAAGGGTCTGACCAACCATCGCCGTCAGAGTCGCGACAACCTAGTCTGTCAAAGAATGACTGCCCTCTCTCATTCGGACAAGCATCCCCTTCATGGCCGTCAGAATTATCTCCGAAACCATCACCATCTAAATCGCGCCACTGAGTTGGCTCATGTTGGAACTTGTCACCTTGATCGGACCATCCATCGCCATCGGTATCATGGCAACCCCAACGATCTCCTCCTGCAGTTGGCCCTTGTGAAGTTCCAGGAACATCTGGGCAAACATCCGCAGTGGTTCCTCGTGGATTGTCACCTCTGCCATCACCATCTCTGTCGTGCCATTGAGTAACATCATCTGGCCAAGCATCGGCCATACCGCCCGGGCTAGCTAACCAATGGGTTGTAGGGTCTGACCAGCCATCACCATCAGAATCAGGACAGCCCCAGCGGTCCATAGCCGAGTTACCTTCGGTGGCTACGCAGCCATCTCCTCTCCATGCTTCTCTCCAGGTTTCCCCATCGAAATATTCGAGGTTGTCACCATAACCATCATCGTCAGTATCATGCCACTGGCTTTCATCGTCTGGGAAAGCATCAGCAAACCCATCCGGGTGTGAAATCCACCAATCATCAGGGTTAGAGTAACCGTCCATATCAGAATCTAAGCAACCAAATCTATCAGCCCAGCTAATCCATCCACTTTCGACTTCTTCTACAGTGCTCAAAGGACATACGTCTCCCTCAAAGCCATTGATATCATCGCCATATCCATCACCGTCAGTATCACGATACTGGCTAGGAATTAGCGGGAAGTCGTCAACTTGAGTTGCTCCGTATGAGTTGTTATCTCCCCACCCATCGCCATCAGTATCAAGCCACTGAGTTGGATTATCAGGGAAGTCATCAACTTGCAAAGCGCCCTCACTTTGATTGTCGCCCCAGCCGTCATTATCTCTGTCTGACCATTGCGTAGGATTGTCGGGGAATGCGTCTGCGCCGTTAGAAGCGGTCCAGTTAGAATCTGGGTCAGACCAGCCATCACTATCGGCATCAGGGCATCCAAATCTATCTTCTAATGAAAAACCTGTGACGAACGGGCACGCATCTGGCTGGCTAGCATTGGCATACCATACACCGATGGACCAATTCATTCTAGTTTCATTCCATGAGCCATCAGCCCAATTATCTCCAAAGCCGTCCTCGTCTGTATCATTCCACTGACTTGGAGTGAAAGGGAAGGCATCTGCAGAACCATTAGGGTGAGCAAACCAAGGTTCAACTCCATCTAATCCGCCTGGGTCTGCATCTGACCATCCATCGCCATCCGAATCCAGGCAACCGAATCGGTCTAGGTTTGAGTAACCTCTTCGGTAGGGGCAGTGGTCCGGCTCAAAACCATTGATATTGTCTCCAAATCCATCATTATCTGAATCGATCCATTGACTCGATTGAGTTGGGAAAGCATCTGCTCCGTTGTTTGTAGTCCATCCTTCGTCGGGATCAGACCAACCATCTGAATCACTATCTGGACAGCCTTGGCGGTCATTAGTAGAAGTTCCCGAAACTAAATCACAATCATCTTCGTTGTCTACAAAGCCATCTTCGTCTGTATCGCGGTTATCTTGGTTCAATGAAGGAGTAAGAGTGTAATCAACACCATCGTTACACCAGCTATCTTTACCCTTAATCTTGACATAAACCCAACCAGATGTTGGCATGGTCGTTGAAAGAGTGGTAGAAGAGCCAGCATCACTCATTGCTTGGCTCGCAACTTGAGCACCGTTAGAGTCGTGAAGCGAATAATCAGCTTCCCAACCGTCACCCGGGCACCACCAAGCGCCGTTGTTCATCGAACCTGAAAAGCCAACTTGGACAATGTCTCCTTTGTAGGCGTAAATCTTCCACCAGTCGACTTCGTCGTTAGGTGAACATCCATCATCATAGCAAACATAACCGTTGGTTGAAACACCATTTGTCAGTACATTTGCTGTGGAAGTGTCGTCATCCGCCTGCACAGCGGGTAAAAATGTCAACAAGGACACTGCGAGGAAGCACACCACCCACTGCTCCGCGCGCATGTGCATGCATGCGAGGGTTTGGTTTTCAAGACAACGCCGGCGAGGTTCCAGGAAAAATCAAGATTATTTCTTGTTTCTTTTTCCAATTGCTCGTTCGAAAACTGCTACATAATCGGATGCATTGTGTTCGTAAGTGTAGGTTGAAAGAACTCTTTCTCGACCCAAAATAGCCTTTTTTGATGTCTCTTCGCTGGCTAACATTTGATTGACACATCTTGCTAAATCTCCAGGGTCACCTCGCTTGAATAATCCGCCAACTGAATGGTCTATCATCTCCGTTAAGGGCTCTTGGTCAACAGTTGCAACAGGAGTTCCGCTTGCGAGTGACTCCAATGGGATGAGTCCTTGTCCTTCGTAATATGAAGGATAGACCACTAGATCTGCTGAACGGAAATGTTGAGCAAGCTCGTCGAATGAAAGACTGCTTTGGATGAAAATTGAGCCGGAGATGCCAAGTTTTTTGGCGTTTTTCTCAAGGCTTGATTTCATGTGCCCACGCCCTACAATGACCAGTTTTGCATTTGGATTCTCTTGCAAAATTTCTGGCATTGCCCTCAACAATGTCATGTAGCCCTTCCTAGCAACTAAACGTCCTACTGCTAACAACATTGGCGTATTGGTTCCTGCAGAATAATTGAGTGATTCTTCGTCTCCGCAATCATACTGTTGTCTAATTCTTTCATGCTCCAGCTGTTCGGCTTCATTATCGATATTGGGTGGCCGGAATACCTTGTGGTCGCAACCCCAAAGAATAACTTCACAATCAAAATTTTCATCTGGTTTGTACCAACGTTGGAATTCTTTCAATGTTGATTGTGAGTTAGCAACACAGATACTTGACTCAAGAATACCCGCCCTTTCATACTTTGAATACCAACCAGCAGTGGTTAGAATTGCCAAATCATTAGGGTTTTTCCAGGTGGCTGATTCCTTGGCTGCTGCTGCACGTTTAACGCCCTCTTTTTCGCCTAACCACGACCCATGAAGACAAGAAACTACAGGAGCAATATTTTGTTCCAGCCACCTGAATTCTTTACGTTTCCACGACACAAGAGGCAAGTGGGCATTGATGATGTCAACAGGCTTTTTTGCGTGCAATTTCTTCAGAGCCCTGATGGCGCTTTTGCCGTATGAACGGGTAAAAGCCATTGGCAATTTTGCCCATCGTACTGGAATCACTTCTACGCCTTCCTGCGAAGGTGCTTTTTCATGATGTGAACGAGTAATAATTGTAACTTCATGTCCCAGTTGAACAAAATGCCCTGCGAGGTGGAAAACCACTGAACCAATACCTCCCCAACGAGGTGGATATTCGCCGGACACTATTGCAATATGCATGTCGAACAGTACTCCGACTTCGTAATATGATAAATAATCCAATGGATAGGTGCCTTCAAAACGAATTCTTGAGTCCACACACCATGGCGGACAAGTTACCTGTCTCTGTCACCATCATTCTTCCTACTCGAAATGAGGAGGAAGCACTCGGCCCAACAGTCGATTCCATACCTAGAGATTGGTGTGATGAATTAGAGATAATGATTGTCGACGGTAACTCGACAGATAAGACTAGAGAAATCGCTTTGGAAAAGGGAATTCGTGTCCATCTAGAGCCAAGAAAGGGTTATGGAAGAGCATATAGGACTGGATTCGTAGTAGCCAAAGGAGACATTATTGTGACCATGGATGCGGACTGCACATATCCTGCGGAAGTAGTTCCAGACCTAGTAAAGAGGCTCTTAGACGAAGACCTTGATTTCATCACTTGTGATAGATTGACACTTGCTGAAGAAGGTTCGATGTCTGGGCTTCATGGATTTGGAAATTGGATGCTTTCATTCAATGCAAGACTAGCATTCGGATACGGAATCAAAGATTCGCAATCCGGCATGTGGGTTTTCCGTAAGTCGATTTTTGAGAATGAAAAGATGCGCCCTACCAATGATGGAATGCCACTTTCTGAAGAAATGAAAATCCTAGCTCGAAGAGTTCTAGGCAAGAAAAAAGCCATCGAAATTTCAGTCCCATATCGGCCACGTGTTGGAGAAGCAGAAATACACACATGGGGAGATGGATGGAAGAATCTGAAATTCATCTGGGCAAAGAGATTCGGCCTAAACCGCACCAGAACTGAATGGGGACCACTGGGGGATAATCCAGATTCTCTGAACGGGGATATTCCTGAACAGAAGTAATCTCGTTCTCAATTTTCTAATTCTTCTTGGTCGTATTCTTTGGATTCTCCACCGAATACACCCCAAGAGTCTATCAAATCAAGGTCTGATAGACGTTTTCTCCTACGAATAACTAGCCAAGCCAATAATGATGCTACTAGAAGGAATGAAGCGATACCTCCTGCGACAACATAAAGTGAAGTGTTATCGGTTTCTTCCTCGACGAAATCCAGATCCATAGTCATGAAATCGATTGTTTCGCCATCGATTGCTGTCACTTTTAGTTGTGCTTTACCGCTCTCTTGTGCGATGATTTCGATCTGTCCAACCCAGATTCCATCATTATTGTCATCTGTCAAATTAAATTTCCAAACCTGAAGATTCTTGGTAATCGTTGCGTTGATTTGCGAAGTTGTTCCGTCAGGGTCGTCCAAAGCAACACTAACACTAATCTTGGTCAGTTCATCTACCAAAATGAATTTCGGAGAAGCTGTGAGATTAGAGAGATCAGGGCTACTGGATGCTACTGTAATGTTGATGTGGGATTCATCGACACCGCCTCGTCTATCTTCTACGAATAGAGAAATATGATGAACTCCGGGCACTAAATTTGTAGTGTAAAACTCAGAATTAGACATTACGACAGGGTACAATTCACCAGGAACATGCAATCTCCACTCTCTTCTCGTGATGTCATTGTCAGCATCATTTGTTCCATTAGAGTCGAGTATAATCAATTCACCTGGCTCATAGAACTGATTGTTCATTGGCTCATAGATTACCGCCTGCGGGTCTGATTCAACAATCTGCAGGCCGATTGTTTCTTGTCGAGACAAACCTGTGTCATCGGTCAAAGTGAAAGTCAAAGAATGTAGGCCTGCATCCAGATATATACTGTGTATCTCAAGAGGATTTGAATCCGTTAAAATGGTTCCAGAAATGTCACTTGTCAAGTTGAATGTGAAATTATCTCCATCATAATCGATACTGTTTCTGAGGTCGAATTCAATCAAGTCGCTCGAATGGTAACCTTGTGTTAAGTCGGGACTGTCTAAGTTTAGAACTGGTGCTGAAGAACTGACATCTACAATCACGCTAGCCTCAACTGGAGCATTAATTCCATCATCCATTGTTAATGTAATAGTGTGCATTCCATTAGACAAATAACTCTCGAAAATCAACCAATCAGAACCGTCTTCTTGTAGTATCCCATCAATATCTGATTCCCATTTGTAAATCAAGTATTCCGAGCCTGATGCCGGTTCATTTTCGGCGCAATGCCAGGAAATGTTTGTCGGGAAAGTTGAACAAGCACTATCCCAATCTCCGGAGCCTGATGCATTGAATTCAAACAGGTTGCTAGATTCTGAATTTGTTCCAGAAACTGGAGTGTGTATAATCGCCCTTGGTGGGCTGTTGTCAACAATAATAATTTCAGTAGCGATACTGGTCGAGTTGATGTGCTCCATACGTCCATCATTGACACTCAGGCTTACCACGTGTGAACCTCTTGAAAGGTGACCTTGCCATGAGCTTTCATTGGAAAGAATGCCGTCTAGTGAACTCTCCCATAGATATGTTATTTCATCACCTTCTGGATCGATAGTCGTACTAACTAAATTGATTGCATCCTCAGATAGATCTCCTGTTCGAATAATGTCGAAGGAAGCATTTGGCATCTCATTGAATAATTCAACCGGAATTACCCATTCACTCGGGGTGTTGATTCCATCTGAAACTGAGAGTGTCAAATCAAATGATGTTGAAGTAGAATTAGCGAAGGACAGGAAGCCTGTGCCATTAGTGCAATCGCTTACTATTTCGGAGTTTCCAAGCCAGTCCCAAGTACAAGTTAAGGTGTCATTCTCTGGGTCATATGTGCCGCTTAGGTTGTACTCTACCAGTTTTGTAATCGGGGAGATTAATTCACCCCATGGAGAGAGATTAGGGTCGGTATCAACCACGATAATCGGGGGTTGATTAGATAGTTCAATCGTTCTAGTTTCTTGAACGCAGTTTCCTTTATCATCACAGATTTCCAGAGTAATATCGTGAATTCCATCACTCAATGCGATGATGGGCGCAACCATTCCATTTACTGAGAATTCTGATGTTTGTCCTTGCAGCAATTCTCCATCCAATGAAGAAGTCCATGTAAACGTCATGAGATCATCATCTAGGTCCCACGACCTTGATGCATTGAACAAAACCTCACTTTGAGAAGGGAATACATTCTGATCGAGTGGGGAATCCCACATTATGAATGGCGCTTGGTTTTCTAGAGGTAAATGGCACCAAACAGCTCTATCTTGTGAGAGGGAGATGTTTGTAGAGTTTGAAACGCCGTCATAACTACATTCAACGGTTACAGTAGTGTAAGGACTCTGTCCTAAACTGTTGTATTTCTTGCCCCTCAGATCTAGGAAAGTCACTGTCCCGACATCATTTGTAGAATCTCCAATTGTTGACTCTAGTTGATCAAAATCAAGAGAAACTGACGCACTAGGTATACCATTTGAATTGTTATTGATTACCCATACCTCAACATTCCATGCTTCTTCTATCCAACCATTGCCATCTATTGATGCGTTAGCATAATCGATATTGGAAGGCTGATGAAGATGCAGATGAGAATTCGTATCTACATCGAAAACATGAGTTCCTAAATCAGCAAGTCCCGACCAATTTAGTTCAACATTTGTGAAGGTCAGATTTCCTGTACAATCGTTAGTAATTCGGTTGCCTTGACCCGAGAGTTGATCGTGATTGGAAAGGATAATGCAACCTGTTCCAGAAAAATTAGCATTTGATAAGATACTAGTTCTCTCTACATTATGGTCTGCATCCCAAACTAATCCATCATGGATTCCGTACATGTCAAGGCCATCAATTTCTCCTTCTGCACCTGTGATATCGATTGCAGGGCCACTATGATTTATCCAAGTCTTGACATTGTTTAGGTGGAACATCCCTCCTTGAACTCCAATGTCTAAACCACTATTATTGATTGAAATTGCTGGACCAGTAACAGGGTCATAAATTTCCAAATCTTCCAAGTAAAGGTCGACCGAATCTATTGCGACAACTCCTCGATTATCACCATTTGAACTACAATTAGTACACCTAACATCTCCAGAGGACGATTCGATGTCATTAGCCCTATTGAACTCCAGTCCTGCATCACCATTGAGAGAACTTGTCAAATTCGAAAGGAAAACATACCTTGCATCATCAATGTGTACACCAGAATCTACGTTATTGTGCAAATCTAAGCCCGCAACAATTGTTGCCGCACTCTCGAGATAAAATCCCTCTTGGCCGTTATGATGTAGATTCCAATCGCTGCCTTGTATTGCTCCACCACTTATTGCGAATACCCCTGGCCCTGTTGAATTGGACACTTCCAATCCGTTGAATTTGGCAGCGAAGTATGATGAACGGACTGAAATGCCTGCTCCGTTAGCTCCAGTTCCAATACCACCTGTGTTGTTTATTGAAAGGTTAGTGAAAACTGTCGATGAATCTACGAAGTATAACTGTACCCCAACTGCATCATTATCTTCTAAATGAGCATCCTCAATCCAAGCGCCTGTAGCGTTAATTTCGATTGTAGATGTTGCAAGACCTGCGGTTTTTGCATTAGGCCCACCAGTGCCGCTAATTTGCAATCCTTCAATTATTGCACTCTGATAATTTGTGTAGTTTGTACGATCTTCTTTGTCTAAAATCATAGCCTTGTACATCGAATTCTTGATTTCTAAGTCCCTCATCACAGCACGCGTAAGAGAGCCATCATCGATGTGGCGAATGATTGCTCCGTGGTCTGCCCTATCGATTACTACATGCTCGATAAGAGGTACACTATCTTGAACCCAAATTCCCGCTGATTGAGCCAAAGTTGCTCCCGTAATATTAGTCAGAGTTAGATTCCTAATCAGTCCACCAGAACTCCCCCAAATATTCAGACCCCTAGTAACTGCATCATTTACAGATAGCCCGTCAATATTTGGTGCTGAGCCAGCACCGATTGACAGCCCAATTCCATATCTCCAATAATTGGGGAAATTCCAGTCTTGACCTGCTTCATCTATCACGAGATTACGAATTGTTGGAGTTGCTGAATTGAATAGATCTACTCCAACATCATCTGGATTCCAAATTGTAACATTAGCGAGATAAGGGTCTGATCCGTAAACTGTAACACCATAGGTAGAGTGTATAATTGAGGCATTGTCTATTTTGCTACCTCTACCATTAGATGAAGAATTAAATTGGAGGCCCATGTGATCTCCGCCTCCGGCATAATCAAAGTAAACAGGACAAGTGGAAGTCCCCTCAACTGTTATTCTGCCTTCAACATAAATCCTTACTCCATTAGACATTGTAACATTGGTACATGACGATATAACCAACTCATCTGTAACTGGTATGGTGTAATCATTGTTCAATACAACATTGCCGGACCAAGTTGTTTGAGCTCGCCCGCTAGTCTCACTAATTTCAGAGTCTGCCAACATTATTGGAGACTGAACAGATAGTAAAAACATAGAGATGAGGAAAAAGGCACACGACGCTTTACTCCTCAGCATAATTACAGACACTTGACCTATACCATTAGAGTGTTCCCCTTCTCGATTCACGAGATATCGATGAAAGATTTTCTAGATTAGTTGGTGCATCAACTCAGTTGCGTCTTTTGCAGCATTAGGGCAGAGAGAGGTTTTCCAAAGTGAAATTGCTTCTGCCATGGAAGAAAAAGGATTGTGTGTTTTGTATATGGCCCTGTAATACCAGATCATTGCAGCAACCCTTCGAGCAGAATTTAGGTTCGATTGGGATTCAGAACTGGGCAATTCTATTTTCTTTAGAATTGATTCCGCCCTAGAGGAATCACATTTTTCCAGTAAAGATAATTGTAGCATCGTTGCACGAAGCCCGTTTCTAGAGAATGCATTTTCAATTAGTTTCTCAAAAGAGGGAGAGTTTGATGATGTCTCAGCAATTTCAGCACGCAGTGCCATTGCTTTCAATTGTGGATCTTCAACATGAGTTAATGATTCTAAATTCTCACGAATCATCTTAGCCTCAGGCCAATTCTCTTGAGAAATAAACCAGGCGTGACGAATGTGAGCCATTGCCACTAAAACTACCTTTTTCATTTCGATTTCGATAGATGAAATGTCAATTTTTTCCAATAATTGAATGACTTCGAATCTTACTTTTTTGCCCGGTAGTCTGTCATCCAACCTTCGAGCCGCTTCTGACAAGAGCAAGCGTAAGTCCGCATCTTCAGGGACTACTACTTCGCCGTTTCCTTCTAACAATGAAAGCGAGTACTCCAAGTCCGGAGCATCTATTTTCGAGACGTGTTCTGAAGCAATATCTCCTTCACCTCTCTCAATTGCAACCATTGCCGCCATTCGATGTAAGGAAGTCGTTGGATGTCGGAAAATTGCGTCACCAATCAACGCAGCCAAACCTGCACTTGAACGAACCATTAGTGATTCTGCGTTCCGAATTAGTAGCGATTCTACATCCCCGTCTGAATTCAAAACATGATGCATTTCTACTAGCCTAGCAAGGTCCCCATCTAGTTGTGACCAGTAATTTGCAGCGTTTGCATAATCACTTTTTGTCAACATAGTTGAACGTACATTACGAACCAAGTGGTGTAATTCAACTCCAGACTCATACCATCTTAGTAAAGCGTAATCATCCAATTCCAAGAGGTATTGTTCATGCTGGAGAAACTCGCATGGAACTGGTACTGGAAGCAGTGATAATTCATCGAGTGCTTTGATTTCATCTCCCAACTTCGATAGAACAACTTCTTTCACCCATTGCTGTAAATCAGCACCTGCTTCTGGTAAATCCGATTTTTCATCATGCATTTGCAAAGCTAGAGGATGGCCACCTAAACGTTGAACAACAAGTTCTCGGTTCTCTAAATGTGAAGGCAATAATTCCACAGCATCAGCAATTTCTAATGGAGGGACATCTACAATCTCAAACCCTTCGCTTATTGGCAATGGTGCTCTACTTGCCATGATTATGTGTTCTGCTTTACCAGCAAAGATTTCCAATCTACCCAAGTGACGTAAACTAATTTCTTGTAACTCATCAATAATCAAAACCTCGTTTTTTGTGCTATTCAGAGCTGCTGTTTCACTGCTAAAATTGAGTTCCCAATCGCTGAAAATTTCCACTATATCCTTGAAGGACTCCATAGTTGCAAATCTGACTATTTTTCCATCTCTAACCAACTCATCTGCGATACCACGAAGCAATGAAGTCTTACCTATTCCAGGAAGTCCTGTAAGAATCAATTTCTTCTCACCCTTCAACTCTTGAATCAATGAATCCCGACCGCGTAAGAATGTTTGACTAGGAGGGTTTCCTAGCAATTCACCTATCTTCTTTACCGCTGGTGCATCAATACCTTCACACTCTGCACGTCCGGTTTCAGTGATATGGTAGACCTTGCGTCTACGACTTCCACCACCAATGACATGGGCTTTTCTCTCCACGATCAATTTCTTCTTTACCAATTCATACAGAGGGGCATGCAGTGCTGAACGCACCACGCCCAAGTATTCTGATAGCCCGGGTAAACACAACTCTCGAGGAACATCCCACGCAGACTCTAGACTTGAGGGAAAGGTGGCTAGACGAGCAAGAATTCTTGCCTCGGGACCAGTCACCATGGAGGTTTGCTACCACTCATCAATGATGTTTGTTGCCCTTCCATGATTGCGATGTATTCTTGATGGAATGTCACTACAATCGTAACATGCCGGTTACTCTGGACAAGGTGGATTTGCCGGCTAAGCCCGGAGTCTATCTGTTTCGAAATTCCAAACAACGCGTTCTCTATGTAGGGAAGGCAACGATTCTATCACAGAGAATTCGTTCCTATTTTTCTTCTAATCCAGACCGTGCGATGATACCTGAATTGGTCAAAAATTCTGATGACATAGAATGCATAGTTACCAATTCGCCTCAAGAAGCACTTATTCTAGAAAGACAACTGATTAGACAGCATAGGCCGAGATATAACTCGATGCTGAAAGACGACAAATCGTATCCATTCCTTGCATTGACTAAGGAAAAATATCCAAGAATTATGTATACAAGGCACCCGCCAAAAGACGCTTGGAGATGGGGGCCCTTTCCTAATGCATCTGCTGCGAAACAAGTGATCCAACTTTTGAGAAGTCATTTCGGAATTCGCGACAAAGATTGTCAGGGGGAAAATGGCTGTTTAGCCAGCCATATCGGCCTCTGTAGAGGGCCATGCGTTGACCCTGAAGGATACCCCCTACTAGTTAGAAATGTGCGGCGAATATTGAACGGTGATGCTAGTAAATTAATCGAAGAGTTAGCCAGTGAAATGGATGAGTATTCGAAGGCTCAAGAATATGAGGCTGCTGCGTCTATTCGAGATACGATTAAAGCCGTTAGAACGGTCACTAGTCAGCAAGTAATCCTATCAAAAGTGTATAGAGAATGCGATGCTATTGGAATTGGAATCAAGGGGGACCTTGCTGCAATCGTAGTCATTCATGCAGATGATGGAGTGATCAAAGGCCAGGAATCTTGGCCATTGATTCATCGAGGAGATGAAGGCGATTCTATCTCCAGATTTGTTGTAGAACATTATGCAAATAGAAGACCGCCCAAGATTTTGCTAACACCTATTCCTCTGTCAGATACTATTCAGGATTGGCTTAGCGAGAGGAGAGGCAGCAATGTGGATGTTCGAGTTCCAATGCGTGGAGATTTTGTCACGCTAACCAATTTGGCTAGACAGAATGCTAGTATGCAGGTAGAAAGAATGTCAAACAAAGCATCCGGTTCACTTGAGCAAAGAGCTGCAGACGAGGCTGCAGCATTACTTTCTATGGACTCTTTAGACCACATAGTTTGCTTTGACATGGCTCAACTTCTGGGAGATTCAAGAGTTGGAGCTAGTGTTTGCTTGCGCAATGGTAGGCCTGCAAAGAAAGAGTATCGCACTTACACTGTGAAAGGTGATGCTATGGACGACCTAAGAATGATGAAAGAGGTTGTAGAGAGGTGGATCAAAAGAGTCGAAGATTGGCCTGATTTGTTACTAATTGACGGCGGTGAGACCCATTTGGCAATCATAGCAAAATTGTTGAAAAAACATGGAGTTAGAGACAAAATGGAACTAGCAAGCTTAGCGAAGAGGGAGGAGACAATTCACAGAGAAGGACATGATGACATCATTCTTGACAGGAGAGGTAGAGTTCTAGTTCATGCCAGAGATGAAGCCCACCGTTTTGTAAACAAATTTCACCGAAAGAACAGGGCAAAAAAGAGATTGTCAGATCCACTCGAAGGTGTAAGTGGATTAGGCGCGAAGAAGCTGCAATCCCTTATTCGCCACTTCGGTGGAAGGCAAGGAATCAAACATGCTTCAGTTGCGGATTTGAAGACTGTCCCTGGCATTGGGCCATCACTGGCTCAACGTATTTTTGATTCACTAAACTAATTCCAAGAATCATCGCCATACAAGGCTAAGTCTTCATCATCGCCATACAAATCAAAAGCGCCACTACTTGTTGCTGTAGGGTCATAACCCGCACTGAGGGCAGCGAAATCTGAATCTGAAAGCCCACCTTTGCCTGAGCCTGCTGATACAATCTTTGTTTCAGCATCTGCAAGTTCTCGCTTGCGCTTCTTCTTCTTCCTTCTAGCTCTAACTCTCCAAACTATTAGTGAAAGAAGGATTGTAGGGTAAATCCAAATTTGTGATAGAACATACCACCATGATACTTTGACAGTGAAGGTGATTTCTTCACCAGCATTTAGAGATTCAAGGGAAAGTGTGATTCTTTGCCTACCATCTACTTCCTCAACCTTTTCCCAACCATTCGCGGTTTGGAAATTTTCTAGAGTAATGCCATCTGGTAAAGTGAAAGTTACATCACCGCGTAAATCTGATGCGTCAATTTCTGTAGGTTCCGCCGTAAACGCTAGCAATTCGTAAGAGAATGAGGGATCGGCCCCGAGGGGTTCGAAAGAGAATTCAAACGGATCTCCATTATTGTCAAGATTTAGACCTGAACCACTCATTTCCAAGAATTGAACTCCCACATTTGTTAGAAGATTCTGGAAGGTTTTTGCAACGTTGATTATTGGCGACTGTAGAGCGGTTACAACACCTACTGTTGGTTCTCCGTCAAGTATTCCATTCCATCCGTTGGTAACTCCGCCCTCGAAAGTGAATTTGGGAATACTAACCGAAAGTCTGATTGGAGTTTCGTCCCCAATCGAGGTGCCTATTCCCCCTAAGTTCTCTAAAGAAGTTATAATT
Source organism: Methanobacteriota archaeon (assembly GCA_002710205.1). Classification (GTDB taxonomy): domain Archaea; phylum Thermoplasmatota; class Poseidoniia; order Poseidoniales; family Poseidoniaceae; genus MGIIa-K1. The sequence goes on from PAJN01000053.1 coordinate 13,666, forward strand.
TGAACTCCCGACATATCTATTTCGATATTTTCTTCTTCTTGGCTAACTTCTTCTGCTGATTTGTGTAATTCAGAGGTGAACTCTACGCCAATCCGCTCAACCAATTTTTCTAACCCTTCGGTTGTGAAGTCTAACTCATAGTCTTCATCTCCACCAAGATTTACTTCATCAGACAATGGCTCATCTAACCTACTTGCTATATCGAGCCCAAGTCTGATTAAATCTGAAGGAATTACCTCTAAACTGACTGTTGTGTTATCTGATTTTAGCTCATCCAGTACTTCGTCTGGAATTTTGATACGATAAACATCTACAGTTGCTGACAAAGATGCTGTTAAATCAATGCTAGGACCCCATTCATTGAAATTTAGGTCACTGACATCAAAATCAATATCAAGATCAATACAAGACCAATCCGCTTCGTCTGCTGAACATATTTCATCACCGTTCGAATCAAGAATTGCGTGTCTTGGGTCGTATGAATCCGGATCTCCTATTGAGATTGACAAATCATCAACTCCATTAGACCTCTCAACCAGAACTATCGAACCCTCTCCTGTTGCTGTCTGAAGCCAAGGTGGTAAGATCAATTCAAGTGTCAACTCTGTTGAAGGGAGGTTTTCAGGAATCATATCTTGAAGTAAATCTTGTCCGAATTGGGTTTCAATTGTTAAACCAGAATCTAATAATCTCTGCAAATCACTTTCCTGAATTACGTCGAGTAAGCCTGTTGAGTCATCAACTTCTTGCTTAATCAAATCCAACATGCGTAATTCGAAGGTATTGGAGCTTGCTCGCAAGTAAATCGGGTGGCTTCCATCCATTGCATTTGGACCTTCCACACAATAGAATACTTCGGTGCCAGGAGGTAATGATTCAGGGCAAGAGGAATGGGTGAAATTTAGTCCGCCACCCGGCTCAGGAATACCCACAGGAAGGGATTGAGAAACCCATGATGGATTGCCAATTATTACATCCCCAACGCCGGGAACCGCACTTTCAATAGCATCTCCAACCAAATCCATTGGGAAATTATCTGTGAAATTGTCGAGGTCAACTAAATCGTGTTGGTATGCCAATCTTATTCCATCGGATGTAACCCATGGAATCTGAGCATTCTCTGTCACATCTACTAATGAGATTCCCCAATCACTCATCGTATCTTCATCAAAATGATTTATGCCTGCCACTATGTCAATCCAAGCAGAATCTTCACTAGATAGGTCAAGAGTTACATGAAGAGTAATTCCAGTATCTTCGGGAGTTATTTCTACACTACTGGTTTGAGTTGAATTTCTGTGTCCGATTTCAACACTTGCGGTTTGAGTTAATCTTTCTCCCCCAATAGGAGCATCTAGGTTATCGATCTCCCATTGAGCTGCCATATAGGATGGAGTCCCCTGTTTGATTACTCTGGTACCTTGCGTGTCTACAGATTTCACTGTTGCAAAATCAGGCGGATTAATCACGAATGTGGAATTGTGTCCAGGCTCACTAAATAAGTCAAAATTCGATGTTATATCGGAGCCCATAACGAGCATACCTCGATAGACTCTCTCAAGAGTAAGTGAGTCTACTCCTCCCAAATTGAAGGTAGAAGTTGAAAGTGTTACGTTTGCTGTAACTGAGAAGCATATCGGCGGGTCGAATACATTGTTAGACAATCCTGCTTCAGATGCAGAATCCATGCTTGGGTCATCGGTGCAAGTTGTGGTCATTCCAGAATTAGAAATCGAATTCACATAATCTGTAGATATTGAATTCACTGACCCGAAGCCACCGGCAAGAAGTTCTTCTATTGTGTCATTTACTTCCAAAATCAATTTTTCTTTTACCGTTGGAGTCCCTGGTCCTGCAGTGGTTTGACCGAAATAATTCCGAATCAAATCCGCGGGTGCACCATCCTGCGGGCTCATTCCCTCAGCCGCCATTGCCGCGTTCAAAAGAGCGCCATCAAGGCCCAATGTAGAACGGTTGAATTCATGCAGTGCCCAAGACATTTGCATATTGATAGTCGAAGTATTAACCAAATCAAATTCATAGATTCCTACAATCCAATCCTGTTGGTTATCCGTTCCATCATCCGATTTGTCCCATGTGTCACAAGTACCACCATTCAGTGTACAAGCTTGCATTCCAGATGCGCTTGCAAGAGGCGCAAATACTGAGATTGCAAAAATGCTAACCAAGGAGAAAGCGAGACCGCGATTCATGCTACCAAATACTGTGTAGGCTGGGACATTTAACATGGTTTGCCCCTTACGCCTGAATATGCCTACCTCTTACGCATACCTGTGCAAGAGAGGTGATGCATCAAAAGAGTATGACAGATTGAAGGCTGAAGGTTTACTAAATCGTGATTTGAAACCTATGCCTTATGGTGAACTTATCGCTATACCTGTAAGTACTGGAGAATTGAAATTAGATTTCCAAAAGGTAGAAAGAAACAACCCTCATGAATCTCTCAAAAAAATCCTAACTGATCCTCCAAAGAAATGGGAGAAACTAGGAGACATGGTCGTCTTTCCACAGGGCACTGATACAAGTGATTGGCCATTAGAGGAAGTTGCTGAAGCATTGAATTGCAATAGAGTAGCGATTCAAAATGAGATAGATCCTGGCGTAACAAGAAAATCTCAGCTTGAATTAGTCTATGGCGAGAATGGATGGGTGATTCATCGTGAAAACTTTGTAGATTACGAATTCGATGCCACACAGGTGATGTTCTCATCAGGTAATGTTACTGAAAGACGACGAATGGGAGAAATTCAAGCAGATGGAGAAATAATTGTCGACGCTTTTTGTGGAGTTGGATATTACACATTACAATTCTTAGTTCGTGGCAAGGCTAAGCATGTACATGCATGTGAGATAAATCCCGAAAGTATAGTTGCTCTGAAAAAAGGACTTGCTAGAAACTCTGTGAGTGACAGGTGTTCGATATATCCGGGTGATAACCGGCAGACGCTGAGACAATTACAAGGAATTGCTGACAGAGTAATTCTAGGTTTGATTCCTTCCTCAATGAACGCTTGGGGTCTTGCAATTCGCTGTCTGAAACAATCAGGAGGAATACTCCACATTCACATGAACGTACATGAAAATGAAATCGGCGAGTGGGCTGAGAAAACTGCTGAATGGTTTTCAACAGCATCAGGTAAATCGGCAACCATCATTCACATTGAGTCTGTGAAACAATATTGTCCTCACATAATGCATGTGGTTCTAGATTTGGAAATCAACTAGGATTCATCGTCTAGAAGAATTGCATCTGGTTCTTCGACTCTACTTCCTGCGTAGAATACATATCCAACAATCCCTAAACCTATCAATACAATCGACATGGTTACTTTACCGGCTGTGCTGGACAGGAATGACTGAGATTCAGATGTCGAGGGTTCATCATCGTATGGAATAACACCAATCATTTCTACATTCGAAATGTGGACTTCCCAAATCGGGCGGCCTGCTGAAGATGCAGGGTTAACAACAATCTCTTCGCCGCTAGGGTCATCAGTAGTTGGAACTGTTGCAATCGCCCTTACATGGCTCATTCCATTTCGTACAATTCCAAATGTAACATACCCTTCATCATCCCTATTTTCAGGGTCCAATCCGTGTGCTTCTGTTTCTGCAATATACCATTGCGAATCTGCACTATCTGGGTCTTGGCTTCGAGCCATACCGATGGCTCCATCGACATGTGACAAGTTTTCGTGATGTTCCATATCTACTGTTTCACCGGTGCCTCCACTACCGCATTCAAGGTTGGTAGCAGGATATATCCCTACGGATTTACAGGTTGGGTCTCCTGCTTGTGTAACGAAATCGTCGATAACTCTGTGGAAAAATATCCCGTTGTAAATATCGTTCTCGACATTTTTGATCATGTTAGTAGTAGTGTTAGGTGCCCATTCTTCAAACAACTCGATGATTATTTCACCCTGAACTTCAGATGCTAGGTGGCTTGGTTTGTATGAAACCTGAATTTTCAAAACTGCGTCTCCCGGACGTGGATTGTCCATTGGTGAGCCTTCCAATTCAGGACCATCATCCCAACTTGACATGTCGACTTCAATATCTCTCCAAGCCTCATTTCCCGTCTCGTAGTTTGCCCCTACAACTGGCGCGAAAAGCAGCAAACAGAGGAATACTGCAATGGCTCGCATGTTTGACCGAGTAACTCAATCTATGAAATCATTCTTCTCTAGACTTCCTTGCATGTCTGAAAGATTGAACACAAATGTAGGTGTAGACTGAACCCGTGATTAATAGCATCAACTTGGAAGCACCAGCTGCAGGTAGAGCAAACGCACCCTCATCGCTTAACATGCCTCTAATGAAGTCTAATCCGCCTAATGCGCAAAGCAATCCAAATGTGGCAGCGATGTGCATCCACAATTTCCTCTTCTCAGGAATCTTAGTTGCTAAAATCCCCGAAATCAGAAGCGGGATTCCCATGAATGAAGGGATGTAAGAAGTGAATGACGCTGCATCAGAAAGTTGTGAAACTACGATTCCCCATAGAATCAGAAATCCACCATAAGCTGTTGTAATCGTCGGAATTGATTGGCCTGCGACAGTAAATTGCTCGCTCATGTTTGGTGCTTGGGGATTCACCCTTTGAGGATTTGTATCTGAGTCTGGGTTAGAGAAA
>PAJN01000054.1 GCA_002710205.1 Methanobacteriota archaeon
GGAGATGTAATTTCACATTCAGGACTATTCAGCGATTCGGTTAACTCCAATCTTTCAGTAATGGGAGATGTGCTATGGACTTCTTGTCAAAGCGACCTCATGTTGTACAATTTGCACGTTAGTGGCGATGTACAGTTAGATAATTCCTGTAGAGTTACAATCAATTCAGGAAGCGTTTCACCAAATGTTAGTGTTGGAGTTGGCGCATCTCTGGAAATAGTCAACACTCTACATGTATCGGTTGTTGACAAAGGAGAAGCCGTCCAAGGTGCTACCATTACAATAGATGGTCAGAGCGTTACTACTGATTCTAATGGCGAGGCTAGCAAATCAACAACTTCTCTGCTAGTAGACTCTACTGGAACAGTAACCACTGGGTTAATGCAAGTCGAGATGCAATGGGGGCAGATTTCTGATTTGATGGCTTGGGACACATCTAGTTCTATGGAGCACACATTCATTGCATCAACAATTGACTCAGGAGAAATTAGCGATTGGCTAATTCTAGAAAAATTGTGGAGTCCATATCATCTGACTGGCGATTTAGTTGTACCTCAAGGCTATACAATGACAATCAACGATGGCGCACATTTGCGAATTGCAGACCAAGTAACAATTACAGTTGAAGGAACATTCTCTTCTGGCGTTTCTACAATATCTTCAATGGGCGATGGTGCTAGATGGGGCGGATTGTTAGTTGGCGATAATGCCGAAACCTCTGTACAAATACTGGGGACTAGTTTGGTTGAAGGCTCTCCATTAATGACATTTAATGGCGATGCTGATGTAATTTTTAGCTATGCAACATTGGCACGCTCAAGCAGTGCAGAACCGCTAATCAGGACAACAAATTCAGCTCAAGGGACTCTTCATCTAGTATCTACGACCTTCACCGATTCAGCATCGCATTGCATTGAGTCTCAAGGTTCAGTTTCAATCACAATAGAAAATGTAGAGATGCAAAATTGCCAATCAGACGCGATTTGGGCCCAAGGAGTAAATCTAGAAATTGACGGTCTAACTGTCACAGAACCAGTTAGTTTGGGGGCAGTACAAGGACACTTGTCAAACTTTGACGGAGCAGACTTAGTCGTGAACAATCTAGATGGTTTCGAAATGAATAATCTGAATATTACATCTTTGAGTGGTAATGATAATAGAGAGATAATCCTCGATGTAGCCAATATTGATGGCGCACCAGCAATCGATTTAGATAATTCAGCAGGTATTTTGTCTAACCTGGATATTGATTGCGGAGGTAGTGGAACTGCCATAACTGCTCACCACGGTAGATCGTCAGCATCACTGACAGTTTCCGATTCTGTTATCGCTTCCTGTACTAAGGGAGTTGATTTGCATACTGATGGAGAATCGGCTCCAATGATTCTAATGAATGTACACATCGACTCAATGATTGCAATTGCAAGTGATGGCGCAGGAGTTACAGTACACGATGGAATACTAAACGGAACAGTTGATATCGATTCTGCTATCGCCAACCTCTATGATGTGTCACCAACATCAGAGTCTACATCATTTGGCGAAATTAGAATATGGGCAACTCATATTTTCGATGTTAGACTAAATGGCAACTCTCAGAATGCAGACATTGTCTTCGAAGTCGAAGAATACTGGTCTGGCGAAGCACAAGGTAGCAGTGTTCAAGTTTCTCTGCCTGCAAAGATTGTTGATGACTCGGGCACGAGAGATTATTCTACAGTTAGAGTGATTGCCTCAGCGAATGGCTTACCAGATACAGATGCCAACTTTTCGTTCGGAATTAGTGTAGATGAAATCATACAAGTCGACATGATTGAGAATCAGGCACCTGATGTAGAGATAATTATTCCAGATGATGGATTTAGAATAATGGAAAGCCTACCGATTGAAATTAGAGCGGTAATCAGTGACGATTTAGATTCAAATGCCGAATTGCAAATTGTATGGAGCGTAGTAGTTGGTCAAACTGAAATGATGCAGCTTTCAGGTGAATGGAACAACATAACAGATTTACAAGCTGGATTCTATGTCTTGTCACTGGATGTCACCGATACTCAAGGAAAAACATCTAGTGATTCACTGAGTTTTGAAATCACTCTGCTAGATTCAGATGAAGATTGGAGCATAACTTGCAACTCAGAGACTTGGTTCGATAAAGAAGAGAACTTGTATTGTGGACCAGACATCTATGATACTGATGATGATAATGATGGCTCATTAGACGTTAGAGATGCATGGCCTAATGATCCATGTGCAAGTATTGACACAGATAACGATGGCCAGCCCGACGATTTGCATTGTCCTTTGGGAGTAACAACCTGGCTAACTGTAGACCCAGATGATGACGGAGACGGAATTCCGGACATTTCAGAAGGAGCAGATTCAGGAGAAGATTCAGAGAGCAGTTCTGTTGGTACTGTGATATTTGTTCTAATATTCCTCGGAGCAGCAGCTTACATGTTGATGCGTAGGAAGCAGGGCGTGGAGTGATGGCAGAAGTTACCAGCGCATTACCTGACCCAGAGACAATGGCTCAGTTTTGCGTTGCAGTATTAGCAATCATCGTTGCTTGGGATGCATGGTGGCTAGGCCGTCAACGAATAGATATCCCGAAACTTGGTGAACTATCTAATGGTGGATATGCTTGGGAATCTAATCAATCACAGGAAGTCTCGCGTCAATGGGCGAATTTGTTGACTATGGGCGCAATGATGGTTCTCCCGTGGATGTTGGCAGAGCTATCCAATACTCCAATAATTTGGGTTTGGATTTGGGATATATTACTCGCAATTCACTTGGTATCTCTACTGATTCCCAAGAGATACGCAGTTACGAATACACACTTATTTGCTGATGGCCAAAGATATGAGTGGAATAGATTGAAGTTGGCTAAGAAGCAGCCAAAGAAGAGAATAATGTTGTTGCGCAAGGGGTGGGGCCCTTTCGGACCCCTACCCCTTGGCGGCGACAGAGATGCGCTTGACAAAGCAGCAAATCTGATAGTCACAATTCTTCAAGAAGAAGAGTGATTTCATTCCTCAGATGAGGAAGCTTTGGTGTCCATAGTTGCTGCATACCAGACCATCAAACCGAAAGCAGTCTTGTTGACTACGTCAGCGATGTTGTACAGTATGTTCAAGCGGTCGATACCGCTGTCACCAGCATCTTGTCCTAGGATCCAACCCAATGGGTAAATTGCCCATCCGATTGTTAGGATTCCAGCCATTGCCTTGAAAGCGAATTGTGTACCTTCGCTTGCTTCTCCGACCTTCTCCTTTGCTTCTCCAGCCCAAAGCTCGTAGATGATGTAAGCCCATGCTATACATCCTACGATGAATAGGGGCCATTCCATGCCATCCACGGCATCGATATCAGCTTCGGACAAAAATCCGGTAACTAGCATAATGATGGATGCTCCGAAAAGTCTCCAGAATAGTACCGCAGATGCTGCACCGATCGCTGCTAGGATTAGGTAGAACTCGGATACCTGGAGAGGCACTGTGATCAACCAATCGATGTAACGCATTACCAGTGGAGATTCTCCGGTTGCTACCCAGTGCTCACGCATGTAGGTGTAGTGGTACCAGGCGATACCAGTCACCAATGCTGCAACGGTCATGGATGTCTTCCACTTAGGCGCTACGTTGTTTCTTTCTAAGATGAAGAACACAGTTGATGCCAGCATCATAGCAGTTGCAATCCAGAATGAAACTCCGACCATGTCGGTTTCTTTCAGCATTCCATTTGTGCTAGAGCTAGCAGCCACGCTACTAAGAGTTAGTAGACTTAGTGCTCCCACCAGTGTCAGGCTTGATGTTCTAATTAACGTAGATTTATTCATCAAATATCCGTAATTCCTTGTGTATATAATTGACTGTATTTTTTCTTTACACATTCTCAGACAATTTTACCAGTTTGAACTGCCCACATTCGGGCGTACGTGCCACGGTTAGCAACTAGCCCTTCATGCGCCCCATCTTCAATAATTTCTCCATTTTCTAACACAATAATTCTTTCAGCATTCCTGATTGTTGATAAGCGGTGAGCGATAATTATGGCCGTTCTGCCACTAGAAATCTTGTTGATTGATCTTTGTAAAGCCGCCTCAGTTTCATTATCAACTGCAGAGGTTGCCTCATCTAGAATTAGAACAGGGGCATCTTTCAGCACAGCTCTAGCGATTGCCAAGCGTTGCCTTTGACCTCCAGATAATCTATGGCCGCCTTCACCAACTAATGTTTCCCAAGCATCAGGCAACTCTTCGATAAAACCCGATGCTTCGGCTACCAGCCCTGCTGCCTTTACTTGTTCATCACTAGCAGTAGGATTTCCATATCGAATATTTTCTAGAATTGTAGTTGGGAATAGGGTGATGTGCTGGTCTACTAAAGACATCGATGAACGCAACCTTTCAAGATTCCATTCATGTAGTGCTTTACCTGCCCATTTTATCTCTCCACCTTTTGGTTCTGCAAATCTTAGTAATAATCTGATCAATGTTGTTTTTCCTGAACCTGTGGCGCCTACAATACCGATAGTATCTCCTGATTTGATTGTTAGATTCAGATTTTCAAACACATTTTCTCTACCCCTATAGGCGAATGAGACACCATTTAGTTCGATGTCTGAGCTAAAAATATCAGCATCATCGGGTGCAAAATCACCCTGGCTGATTTCAGTAGGAGATGATAGGACATCAAGCACTCTTGTTGACGAAGCCATGGCTCTCTGATAGAGGTCGAAGGTTTCTCCTAAGCGTGTTAATGGCCATAACAATCTCTGTGTCATAAACACTAGAACAGAGTACGCTCCAATAGCTAGAACGCCTTCCAAAGTAAGCCATCCTCCAAGAAGTAACGTTGCAGTAAAACCACAAAGAATCGCCATTCTAATCATTGGAACGAATGCTACAGAGAGTCTGATTGCCTTCTTGTTCGCATTTCTGTATTCATTACTCAATTCTTCTACTCGTTTCAATTCTCTATCTTCTGCTGTAAAAGATTGGATGGTGGACATTCCGGACAAATCGTTTTCTAGAAGGGCATTCAATCTACCCGCAGTATTACGGACCTCGGCATATCTTGGCTCTAGACTTCTCTGGTATAGGAAAGAGCCCCAGATGATTATGGGTATTGGAAGAACTGCAAATAGAGCGACCTTCCATGAGATCGCAAGGAATACAGCGCCTACAACAATAACAGTAGTCGTTACCTGTAAGAGGTCATTTGCACCCTTATCCAAGAAACGCTCCAACTGATTTATGTCATCATTTAGAATAGCCAAAATATCTCCTTTTTGTCTTTCATCGAACCACCCCATCCCTTGTTTTTGCACATGACTGAAGGTTTCGAGGCGTAATTCATGCTGCACGGTTTGTGCAAGATTTCTCCACAAAATGCCATAAAAATACTCAAACAAGGATTCTAATCCCCAGATAATGAATGTTAGGACAGAGAGTAAAATCAACTGATGCCATGCATCTTCCACTCCGAATCCTGCAAGAAACGACTCTTCGCGCTGGACGACTACATCAACTGCTAAGCCGATTAGCAACGGTGGAGCCAAATCCCAAATTTTGTTGAGGACAGAACAAAGTGTTGCAAGCCGAATTGTGCCTTTGTGAGGCGACATATATCGTAACAATCTTCTGAACGGACCTCCCTCACTCATACTTGGGCCACGGGTGTTGAGTATGAGAATGCTCGTCTTGTAAACGAGTTCAAATTTTGAGATAACCATAATTGAGCCCCGCCCAATCGGACAAAACATGGAATGGACGCGCAGCGGCGAAGATCTGTTTGTCAGAATCGATTCAGGCGATGAAATCCATGCTTCACTTCAACGCCTTGCAGACGAAGTTGGTTTTGATGCTGCAGCAATAACCAGCGGAATTGGAAGGACGAGAGATACCTTGTATGGTTACATGAATGAAGACGGTGTATACATTCGTAGGCAACTAGAATCGCCATCTGAATTAGTTAGTTTGTCGGGAAACATTGCCAGGAAACAGGATGGTAAAGCCTTCACACACATTCATTGTTGCTGGTCAGATGATGACAACAATGTCCATGCAGGGCATATGTTTCAGAGCGTAGTTCATGTTGTTGCGGAAATCCACATTCGTATTCTTACACATGCTATAATGACGCGCTGTCCGCTGCCAGATGTCGAACTTTTAGGATTAGAATTTTCGTGACATTGATAGCCATTGGCATAGGTGTATATTCATGGCCGGAGAAGATCGAATCAAGTATCTGGCCGATGCGGTGAGATATCATAGGGAATTGTACTACAATCATTCCGCACCTGAAATTTCTGATGGCGAATTTGATTCACTTTGGGATGAGTTGAAGACTCTCGATCCTAACAATGCAGTATTGCATGAAGTAGGGCCTGAACCACTTCCTGGAACTGTAAAGGTTGAACACATGTTTCCAATGCGTTCTTTGGACAAGGGAACATCAGATGAAGACATCATTCACTTCGTAACGCAATCCACTTTCGGCGGGAAGAGATACATTGCTCAGCCGAAATTGGACGGTTCTGCGCTGTCATTGGAGTATGTTGCCGGCAATCTACATCGAGCGGCTACAAGAGGTAGTGGAGAGAGAGGAGAAGACGTCACATTGAATGCCAAACTGGTGGCCAATGTTCCAACAAGACTGAACTTGGCAATCGATTGTCACGTACGTGGAGAAGTGGTAATGCCGCTGGCTGTTTTCGAAGAAAAATACAGAGAAGTTTCTCCAAATCCCCGTAATCTATGTTCTGGGGCTCTTAGGCAAAAACACGGTGATGGAAAAGCCGATGCTTCTGATTTAGTGTTCTGCGCGTATGATGTAAAGTTTCCAAATCAAAGTCCAGAAGCTGTGAATGATAGTGAACTACTAACTTGGTTACAAGAAGCAGGTATAGAACCTGCTCCTTGGGAGATTTTTGATTCAGATTCTCCACAAAAAGAAATGATTGAATATACATCTAGATGGAGTGCAAAGCGTTCATCTTATGAATTTGAAATCGACGGTATTGTGTTCAAATTAGACAATTTGGAACAGCGAGAAAATCTGGGTATGACTGCACATCATCCTAGGTGGGCACTTGCATGGAAATTCCCATCTCAAGAGGCAACTTCTGTTCTGTTAGATGTTGATTGGCAAACAGGAAGGACTGGGGCGGTAACTCCTGTTGCTAGGATTGCTCCTCAGATGGTTGGCGGAGTAACAGTTGAAAATGTTACATTGCACAATGTGGGGGAAGTAGAACGTTTAGGAATTAAGATTGGAGACAAAGTCAAAATTACTCGCAGAGGAGATGTTATTCCAAAAATCATAGAGAATTTGGGCGAAGCATCTTCAATAGATTTGGAGGGCAGATTCCATGCTGATGGCACTCAGTTTAGTGGAGATTTGTTAGTTCAAAGCGTCGAAATTCCGAATGATTGCCCGGCCTGTGGTCGAGATTTGATCATGGAAGGCGCCTTTTTGCGTTGTATTGCGCTAGAATGCGATGCAAGAACAGCGAGAGCATTGACCTACTGGTGTAGAACACTTGAGATGGATGGCATCGGTGAAAAATTAATCGAAGCCTTACTTGATAACGGATTAGTTGAATCAATAACAGATTTGTATCGCCTGAATCACTCTCAAATTTCCAATTTGGAAAGGATGGGAGACAAAAGCGCTTACAACGTCCTGGATGAACTTGCTAAAACAAGAAAACTCAATCTTGCAAAATTCCTCCACGCCTTAGGAATAGAGAGAATTGGTCCGGAAGTTGCAACAACAATTTCACAATATTTCACCTCACTTGAGAAGTTATTACTCTGGGTCGATGAAGGTCAAATCGAAGAACTAACAACAATTGATGGTATTGGCGACAAGGTTGCTACAATCTTTCGAGAAGGAATTTCCAAGCGTAGAGAATTGATTGATGAGCTTTCAGAAATAATCAATGTGAGCGATGAAACAGAATCCGCAAGTGGAGTTTTCGACGGTAAATCCTTCTGCATAACCGGATCATTGTCTCGCCCAAGAAAAGAAATTGCACTGGCAATCAAGAATGCGGGAGGCAAGGTTGTTGGAAATGTGAGTGGCAATCTCGATATTTTGGTAGCAGGAGAGAAAGCAGGAAGCAAATTAGCAAAGGCGGAATCCCTGAATGTTGAGGTGTGGAGCGAAGAAAAATTGTTCATGCAGATTTCAGAACCAAGAAAAGGTCCCAAGACCTTGTTTGAATTCTGACGGTGAACACATGATACTAAAAACACACCAAACCTAGTAGCGCACATGCGTATGAAGATAGCATCACTTTTGTTAGTGTCTATTTTGTTGGCATCAACTGTCCCTACATCCATTGGATATAGTAATGGGGTATACAAACGAGGCAGCAGCGGATGTAATTGTCACGGATACAACACGGTAACAATTTCAATGAGTGGCCAACCTTCATCATACACTCCAGGAACTACCTATACTCTACAGATTTCTGTTAGCACCGGAAGTTCTGGTAATGGCGGATTTAGTTTGGATGTGAATAAAGGAACACTATCAGCTGGCGGCGTTGGAATTATGGCTGTGAAGGTAAACTCCGCAGGAGACAGCGCAACACACACTACCAATAGTCACCGTAGTTGGAGCGTTGATTGGACTGCACCTTCTGCTGGTTCAGGCTCAGTACAGTTCGATATATCGGCGGTTTCAGCAAATGGAAACGGAGGAACAGGTGGAGATGTTTGGGGCGACACTACAATCACAGTACCCGAAGGCGGAACTCCACCGTCTAACAATCCCCCGTCCGTATCATCGGTCCTTCTGAGCCCTGCGAACCCAGTAACCACAGATAATTTAATCCTGACTTATACTTATCAGGACCCAGATGGTGACGCTGAATCTGGAACAATGATTCGTTGGTATAAGGACGGATTGCTAGAATCTTCGAGAAATGACCAGACAACCGTCCCATCATCTCTAACTTCGAAAGGAGAATATTGGAATGTTACAGTTACTCCAAGTGATGGAACAGATGATGGCAGCCCAGTTCACTCATCCAATTTACTAGTCGTTAACTCGATTCCGTTCGTAAATTCAGCTGAAATTACTCCAACAGATGCGTTGGAATCAGATGATTTAACGCTAATTCACTTATCTTCTGATGCTGACAATGATGTCGTAGCAGTCAGCGATACAGAATGGTATGTAGACGGATCCAAGGTTTCAGCATTTGATGGAGATACAACAATTCCTTCTGTTGCAATTCGAGACGGGGACGTTTGGTATGCCAAGATAAGAGTAAATGATGGAGAGGTAGACAGCGACTGGTTTACAACGCAAGATATCACAATTGGTAGCGATAATACGCCTCCTACAATGGTAAGTGTATCTCTCTCCGGCGGGCCGTTCACGACAATAGACGATTTACAAGCCACTGCACAAGCAACAGATGCCGATAATGACGCTCTAACCTATGAATGGGACTGGCCTGCAACAAATGGCGCTGTTTCATCATCTACATTACCCTCATTTTACACCGAAAAGGGAGAATCCTGGACTGTGAGGTGTAGAGTTACTGATGGAGTTGTATATTCAGATTGGATGGAAAGTAGCGCAGTGATTATTCAAAACACTGCCCCGGTGTTGAATGAGTTGAACATCGATCAAGATACTGTATTCTTCGATACTGAGGCAACTTATTCTTACGACGCATCAGATATAGATGGAGACGCCCTTTCCACTTCAGAAACTTGGGATATCACTGGGGATATTTTGACTCTGACTCTGTCCGTATACGATGATGAAATGGCTTATTCCAACACATTAAGCGACACTGTGCAAATTGTCAATTCATTGCCAACCCTTTCGTATGATGGACCATTATCTCAAAGCGCCCTAATTCCACTTAGCCCAACAATTCAATCTGATGATGCCAATGGAGATACAGTTACAACATCCTGGCAATGGATGAGAAACGGATTCATGACTGATGAAAATGGAAGCACAATTTCTGAGAGTAAATTGGGCGCAGGCGATATATGGACAGCAATGGTTACTCCGAACGATGGCCAAGACGATGGACCTGTTTTGATGATTGATTTCACTATTTCAAATACCGCTCCAACAGCGAGTATTACCGCGCCAGAATCTCTCATCCAAGGGGCGATGGTGACCTTCTCTGCAATGAGCTCATCCGATATTGACGGGGCAGTTGTAAATGCAATATGGAGCATCGACGGTACTGTAATGCATAACGGTATGACTTTCACTACAATTATGACTCAGCAACTAGATCTGCAAGTAAAAGTAATCGATGATTTGGGTGCAGACGATGTTTATTCACAGACTTTTACTGGAACACAGGCTCCAAAGGCAACCAATACACAGGTCAAATTGGATGGCAGCGATGTGATCATCACTTGGGAAGGAGAATCTCAAGAATGGGCAGTCGTACATAATGGGCAATTAATTGACACTACTTCTGAACTGAAGTATCGCCATACACCAACTATGGAAGGCCAACATGTCTACAGCGTGATGCCTGTTATTGATGGCCAAACAATCCAAGACGGCAGCATGGGTTCAACCGATTCGGTTGAATTAACCTCGAGCCTTGTTCCAGAAGCTCCGGGGCCTAGTGACACTGCGGGATTAGTTTTCAGCATCATTTTGTTATTGGTGGGATTAATTGGTGTGGCATTTTCATTCCTTCCTAGGAGGGATTGAATGAGATTCAAAGTAGCCTTGGTACTGTTATTGATGATTCTGTCAACTACAATTTCTACTGCGAACCCCGGCGGTAAAGGCGATTCAGTACGCTCAAGAGACTGTGCCGGTTCTTGTCATGGCTCATCCTCAACGAACGGCGTATCTGGTGCTGAGTTAGATATTCAGTACCCTGATGAAGTCTATGCGGGACTACTAATGGAAATTGAAACTACGATTAGTTTCGCAGAAGTTAGTTCGAATAATATGGTTGGAATGACGCTATTGGTCAATGAAGATGGTGCTAAAGATTTGCCAGCAAATGATGGCTGGGGAGTAGTTACCGATCCCAATGGTGGGACCAACAATTATGTTGAGATCATCGATTCATTTTCGATAAATAGCATGGTTGAGCGAACATGGACATTACGTGCTCCATCTAGCCCAGGAGTATACGAATTATACCTCGCAGTACAGCACGGAACTCCTGATGGCGGTGTAGCAATGACCGGAATTTCCGACGCCAAGCAGGTTGTAGTCAGTGAAGTCCCAGAGAACCTTCCACGTCTATCTCCAGATTGGGAGCCTGTGAATACTAGACTAATTGGGGAAGCGACAGAGATTACATTACAGACACTAAATACAGATTCTGTAACTGTAGAGTTGAAAAACGGTGGCGAAGTAATTACAATTCCAGTTGTTGATGACAAATTCACAATTCCCGCAGCAGTGAACCCCGGTGTAGTTGAATGGAGGGTAATCATGGAAGGCGAAGGACCTACACAACAATCACCATGGTTCAGAATTACAGCTCAAGAACCTGGCTGGGAAGTAGACGAATTTGCATTATATCTCCAAGGATTTGCTCTTTTCATTCTCTGCATTGGATTAGTTGTTTTACAAAGGCCGAAGGGCAAAGAAATCGAATCGAGCAAGTATGACAATACAGCAGATGTAACATCACAATTTGGTAGAATCCAGGGCTCATCTCCTGCTATGGTTGACTTGCCCACTACGGGCCCTCCGGTTCCAGAAGGAGGGCTTCCTGAAGGCTGGACAATGGAACAATGGGAATATTATGGGCAAGAACATCTCGATAATTTAGCAAGAGGTGGTCAACAATGATTTCCGCTGGTACTTTCCATGTAATTTCTACCGAACTGACAATTGGAATGTTTGCTTTGGCCGGAGTAGCCTTCTTACTTTGCGCAATTCAAAAGGGACCGATGTCGAGAGAGTCTGTTGCCCATTGGGCTTTACTTGGCGGTTTGATAGCAACCCCTTTCGCAATAATCAGTGGAGTAAATGCAGTTCCAAGTGAAGGGATAGACGACCCAATTTTGGCCAACAAGCTATTGCTATCTATGGCTTCTGCAGGACTGGCAGTAGGCATTCTGCTACGAAGGAAATGGGGTGGAGAAGTTGACATTCGACATTCTAGTATCGGTATGATCTCAGTTGGCTTAATGCTTGCAACAGCAGGCATGGGTGGAGAATATTCACGTGGAGAAACCCTTCTGCTATTCATCCCAAAGGAAACAGTCATGCTGTTCCCAATTTGGGCCAGCATCGTATTGCTAATAATCGGGATGGCGATAGTTGGAAAATCAGCCATAGAGCATAGAAGCTGAAGATGGAGAAGGCTCAGAATCAGCACCTTCCATCATACTTCGAATTTGATCTTCCAATTGTTGAGCTTCGGCAAGCAGTGGTTCATGGTCCAAATCTGCAACAGGTAACATCTTGTTTAGATGCTCAATAATTACTGCAGCTGCCCTAGCATCAGGGAACCTAGGGTCTGCTTCAACCATGATGCTCATGATATTTCTTCCCCGACTAGAACCCTCACTGAGCATTGCCCCAGTCATTCCTTTGATTACCCCTTGTTCTAACAATTTGATATCCATTCCTTGTAGAATTTCAGCCATCTTTGGCGTTGCTGCAACTCCTAAAACATCAACGTCTTCAGTATCTTCGTATTCAACTAAAGGCTCGTTTCCATTTAGTCCACCTTTCATGCCTTTCATTGCGAAAGCATCGATTAGAATACCCATTGCTGCATTCTGCTCTTTTGACCATTCGAATAGAGAACTAACAATCTCGTGAACCAGTGGGTCAGGAACAATCAATTCACTCATTAGTAGAAGCACTTTGTCACATACTCCTTCCAATTTGCAAATAGGCTCACCGGCATATGCTCGGATTGGAGGCAGTGGAACGCCATCTTGGACTAAGCAAATAGCTGGGAGTTTGGGATGTGCAACTCCGCCTACGAATTCTAGGTTTAGATGATCAATCAAGAAATGTGCAACCACACTAGATACCATTCCAACACTAGGAAAACAGCATACTACTAATGCGTCTTCGATGTCAATGTTCTTGTCGAGCCATACTTTTGCTCCTTCCATGAATTGATGACAGACCTCCTTGTGTATAATCTCGCCCCCTATATTGCTCAATGTTACCCCAAGCAATTTGAAGTCGAGCACGCAAGCCTGCTTATGGGCGGGGAAAGACCACACACATTGTCCCCCTCTGCGTGGAATAGGTACGAAACATGCCCGCGCATGTATTGGTTAAGTCGGCAAAAATTGCCTAGAAAAGCTGGGATGGCAGCAAGTCTTGGAACTGCAGTCCATGCATCGGTTGAAGATTTATTGCAAATAGATTTGACTGGGCGAGAGTCGAGCGAGACACACTGGTTACCCGAGATGGCTGAGAAATTTTTGAAAGAAAGATGGGAGGAAGAAAAAGAGATTTTCTTTGCAACACCTAGAAGGCCAATGTGGAAAGAGAAAGAATGGGACAAAGCGAAAAGGATGCAAAGAGGTGCAATCAAAATGCTTCTTGAATTCGTTGGTGCTGCTGGAGTAACTCCTCTAAAAACACCCGTTGGAATCTGGAGAAACTTATTGTCAAGAGTTATAGCAGTTGAAGGCGAATTAAGAACCAGTGATAATCGATTAATGGGTAGACTAGACATGCTTTTTGCCGATGTAGACTCGAATGGCGAATTGCAGGGGTGGGTTGTTGCTGATCTCAAAACTGGCCGTGCGCCAAATGAAAATCTAAAGCCAGAAGTACAACGACAGTTATTGCTCTACAGAGATATTCTGCTATCAAATAACCCGAATGCACCTCCGGTTAAAACAGAAGGATGGTACACAGAAAATGCGACTAGGTACACCGCATCAGGAGGCTCTGTCATGGAAGCGGCTCTCAAAGCGTGGGAAGAAACACAACCGAGCGAATCTCCGCTGGAAGCAACTCCTGGACAATCCTCTTGTGGAGGGTTTTGTGATTGGAAAGCATGGTGCCCACACTGGTGGAATTGGAGACTAGAAAACGGAACATTGGGCACTGAAGATTTCTCTGATTCTGTGATCTTGTTGCATCACTTCGATGAAATGAATGGTTCTGGAGTTGCTGAAATCTGTGAACCAGCAAATGCTGAAGGAAGAGCCATGCCGACAGGAATTCAAGTACCGATTAACTTCGATGGCCGTGGAAAAGAAGCGTTGCAAGAACTACTTGCAACGGGACACCAAGGTCCAATCTTCATTGGTAGTGCTATGACTAACAGAGGCACATGGAGAGTTGGACATTGGTGCGATGTATTAGCCTGGTCACCCATTCCGGATGCTTGAAACTAGTTGCCGCAAAATCTCTCTAGCGGATTCATCTTCTATTCCATTTGATGAGATTAACCAGTCGACATATCGTGGGTCTTCTCTTTCAATACTCTGCAAATCTTTCCCCCGATGTCTTCCGAATGCAACAATATAGGCGCCTTCGTCGATTCTAATCCTGCCATTCTTGTCTAGAGACTCAAGGTCTGTTAGAGCCCTGCCCAATTCACTCTCGTCTTTACGAACTTCTCCGCTAATCAACCATTCTTCAATCTCTTGCAGTGAACGTCTAAAGCTGGAAGGATGATCTCTCATCACTTTCCACAATAACAACAAGCAAGCAGCAGCGTCAGCAGCAGCATTGTGGGCATTTGACAAATCAATTCCATGTCTTGCACATTGTGCTCCAAGGTTGTGAGGTCTTGGAATTTTCAATCTTCTAACGGCCTCCAGGGTATCTAGAACAACCAATGGCCTTGGCGGAGTAATCCCACATCTGTAGAATTCGTTTTGGAGAAGAGGCATGTCGAATTTTCTAGCATTATGGCCAACTATTACGGACCCCTCCATCAATTCAGATAATTCGCTAGCACACTCTTTGAAAATTGGTTTGCCACGAACATCCTGGTCGTAAATTCCATGCACCCTTGAAGCCTCACGGGGTATGGGTCTTTGCGGGTTAACAATAACGTCGTGATGTATTGGATTTCCGTCTGAATCTGCACCAATCAATGCCACCTGAACAATCCTGTCATTATTGGTAGAAATTCCAGTCGTTTCTAAGTCGAATGCCAGAACTCTGTGCCCATCCAAAACATCGACCATGGGGGGGGCTGAAGGCCGAATCAAATGAACATCACTACACAATTTCTATTTTCATTATCCTGCCATAGGCGTTCATGGGTATCCGAGATTGGTTCAAGAAAAAGCCTGATGAGCCTGAAGAAATCGTTCACGAGCCGGTCGACTTGCCGGAATTAGACAAGGAAGAATTGCTCGAAGAAACCTTGTCCGCACTAGAATCAGCAGAGGTTCAGTTAACCGAAACAGAGGCGGTAGAAGCAACCCCCGAATATGACACCGGATTTGTTGAAGTGGAAGATTTGCTCGACGATGAAATGGAATCAAATTATGAACTGAATACAGTTGAAGAAACAGAATTTGATGATTTGTTAGAGGGAGCTGAGATTATTGGAGATTTACCCTCTGAGGTCGATTTTGAATCGAATTAATTTGGTCCATTGAAGGGACAGAGTTAGATAATAAGCACATTAGCGAGAGTTATGAACAGCAAGCGGCCGTTATTTATCGGGGCTCTCTTGCTAGTTCAACTTCTGACAGGTTGTACAGGTGTTTTGGAATCTACTGTGGAGCCAAGAGCGGCTCTTACGGCAACACCTACTGAAATACAGCAAGGCGAAGAGGTAACTTTCGATGCTAGGGCATCAGATGCGATTGAAGGAGTCATTACCGAATATAGCTGGGATTTTGGAGATGGTGTGGAAACAACCACCATAACGGGCTTTACATCACACCAATTCTTGAAATCAGGACAGTTCAATGTTAGGTTGACTGTCACTAACGACCAAGGCGGCACCGATTCAACTACAGCACTGGTTAGAGTAAATGGTGCGCCGCAAATCAATTTGTCAATTCCTGATATAGTCCGTAGTGGCGATATCATACTTCTTGATGCATCGAAAACAGTTGACCCAGAAGGAGGTCCTATGGAATTCATGTGGGATTTGAATTTCTTGGAAGACAGTGACGGTGATGGAGATACTAGAAATGACGTTGACTCATCTGATGAAATTGTATACTTGCCAACTGAAAGCAGTGGTACGATCATGGGTTCATTAACCGTAGATGATGGAGTAGGTGGTGTGGTATCCGAGCAATTCACAATCGAAATACAACCACGCAGATACAAGGTTTCATGGATCCAGAACACATTGGAATGGAACTATGACGAGTACCTAGCACAAGGTGATACTTGGAGCGACAACATGACTCCGGGCTTAGATGTCAGAATTATTGCATACGATGCTGTCTTAGAATTAGACCAAGATTTAGTATTCCCTCCCGATAATTTCACTCTTTCACTAAACATAATTGATGATGGGCACAGGCGCAGTGCTCAAACCAGCCCTGGAAATATCACTAGAAACGAATCTACTATAGCTGAACTAAATGATAGCAAATTGAATCCTACTGGCGAACCGGGAGTTTATGATGCTGATAGTGAAGAAGAACTCCTGAGAAGTTTGCTAAACGAGCCAGGAGCCAGATTTGGCCAAGGTGAATGGGTGTGGACAGTAGTTGCTCAAAACGCAGACCCTGATTCAATCATTCCGGGCGCACCAGATCCAGATGGTGGTAACGATTGGACACTAACAATCGTAATTACAGTGCTAACTCCGATACTTACCGAAGTTGCGTATGAGTGATTCAGCTAAACTGTATAGGCTGGACGGTTTTCCAATTTGAGTTAGCAAGTTTCTTTGCCTTTCCATCAGCAATAATTGGATGAATATGATTTAGCCTTCCATGCATACCGTGGACACCAAATTTGACTCTGAGTTCAACTTGGCGGTCCCTTTCAGCAGCCTCCATCTGTTCTTCATCAAGCTCAATAGTGGCCATCTCTTTTCCATTGGTGGCCGATGAGATAGAGAATCGATTACCATTGATGTGAGTCCGTGGCTTGAAATCCATGTCGTCAGGATCATTCATCCACACTTCGACGTCAATAGACAAGTAATTACGAATTCCTACTCGCTTGATTTCAACCGAATCTACCATGTTGACCAATGCATGCGAGAGGCCGGGGATTCAAAATCCCTCGCATTAATCGGGACTCGTGGGTATTCGACCTAGTCTTTGATATGGGTTGATTGTGATTTTGTGCTTATGTCGCCACCAACAAGAGGTAAAGGGACTCAGAAAAAAGCGAGACTGCAACGGCTTAAAGATGAAATCAAACGATTTGTTTTTGCAAACCCTGGTTGTAGTGCGCAAACAATTGTAGCACATCTAACTCATGATAAGAAATTGAAGAATCACGGCCTTACACCGAGGAAAGTTGGCTTCTTTATTCCTAGGCATTTGAATTCGCAACTTGTCTGGTGGCAGGACCATGTGGCAGGACGCCGAGTTTACGGTCCAGAAGATAGTGAATAGGCGACAGTGTGAAGGGCAACCTTCGCTGCCATGACATCATGGCTGGTGTTACAGCATACTTCGATCTGGATGGTACCCTGTTGGATGCATCTAGCGAAAAAAGCCTCACAGCAATGCTTTCTCGTCGCCGTCCTTGGAGAATTCCATTAGGTGCAACCATGTGGAGTCTCGGGTTCTTAGGAAATTTATTGCGAGGAAGATCCATTTACGATGCTGCGAGAAATCGTGGCCATTTGGCATTATGTAATTGGGAAACCTTGCGCAAATATTCTGCTGAATTAGTTGAAACTAAACTTTCGAAAAGAGTCAGTGGTGAAGCACTTCAACGATTGGAATGGCATCGTGAACTAGGGCACCGTCTAGTTCTTGTTACAGCTACTGTAATGCCTATGGCACAAGCGATGTCAGATTATCTAGGAATGGATGCAGTCTATGGTTGTGGTCCGAAGGACATGACCGGAATCATGAGTGGGTCTGAGCGAGGATGGAGTGTGCCTCGAAGAAAAGGAAAGGTTCCAATTGTAGAATCGGATGCTGAAAGTCTTAACCACAATTTATCTGATTGTTGGGGATATGGGAATACTCATGCAGATTCATATTTCATGTCCATTACAGGAAACCCAGTTGCAGTAAATGCTGAGGGGCGCCTCAAGAGAATGGCTAAAGAGAGAGATTGGCTTCAATTTGAATGGCGTGTTTGATGCGCCCGTCGCGCTTAAATGCGGAAGGCAGGTCGCCGAGTTTACACTGGCCCCATAGTGTAGCCTGGATATCACAGTGGCTTGCGGAGCCACGAACCCGTGTTCGAATCGCGGTGGGGCCGCCATCACTCTTCTTCATTGACAAGAGTCACATTTTCGTTTAGTGCAGCACGAGCAGAGGCATTGAGTATCGGTAGGGCTGCTAATGCAACACACATGAACATACAAACTCCACAAAGATATGACATAAGTTCAGTAATTGTTGTGACTTCTTTAGGAAGCAACTCATCTGAAACCTGCACCATCATCCAAGTGCCACCGAACCCACCTATAAGCCCGATTAAGGATCCTGCAAGAGATAACTTAACTCCAAGCATATTGAGTCTAAACAGAAGGACACCTCCAGATAGGACTAGCAATCCTCCGATTAACAACGAGTATCCTCGAACCGAATATGCTCCATCATCTCGCACTTCGTCGTGATAGTCTTGATATTCTTCTTCTGTGATATTGATGTCTTGATTCTGATAGTTCCCTAATATCGCATCTAGGTCAGCATCAGGAAAATCATCAGCCATTGAATTTTGGAAGTCGCCCCATCCTACCAACAGCATCAAAATCGAACCCAATACGAGTAAAATAGCGATGGTTTTCGGCCCCTTTTTGTCAGGCCGAGGAGCAAAAAGGAAAGCAGGAGGCGCCAAACTATCTTCACTGTTCATTCTAATTGATACATCATCATTCATCTGAGCATGCCTCCAGGCCTGAACGTAACTCCGAGGGTATTGGTAATGATTCCATGTTTTTCATACTGACACAAACAGTAACTTGTTCACTCGACCACAACAAATCGTCATTTTGGTTGAAGAACCTGTATTGCCATGTACAAGATTTAATTCCAACTTTCGAAATCCAAATTTTAGCATTAATCGTGTCTCCATATCTAAACGGTGAATGGAACTCCGACTTTATGTCAACGACTGGAAAACCGATTTCCATTTCTTGAATAATGTGGGGGTAGCTAATTCCACACATTACTTCCCAGGCTTCTTCGAAGAAGCGATGAGCCAAATCAAAAATTCTCGGATAGAAGGCGATACCTGCCATATCAAGCATTGGGAAGTCAACGCGTCGAGTTAGCATTACTGCCATGGGCTAGCGTGAGGGCTATACTTCTTCAAGCATCCTCGGGCTTGGGCCACTTCTTTGCTAAAATTTTAGCAAGGTCATCATCTAATTTGGCATTCCACCAATCAGTTCCCTGCCATATAGCATAACGGCCACGAATACCTCTTATGTCGGCTCCTTCGAAAGAACAATTTCTGAAATTTGAAAGGTTTAGGCGAGCTTTGCGTAAATCTGCTCCTCGAAAATCACAATTGTCAAATGCTGATTTCATCAAATCTACTTCTACCATCGAAGCACGTCTAAAATCTGATTCGACAAAGTTACCCTCGGTCAAATCTGCATTGTCTAGAATGCATCTTTTGAAGTTAGAACGAGGGTGATTTCCTCTTCTGAGTAATTCACCTGCGTGGTTTTGAAATGACCAATCCAGCGATACCTCTTCTTCGTCGGTACTACTGCCCGACATTACCATACAAACACCTCAATATCGGCTGCGCTTATCTAAATGCGCTCTTCCTTCAGGAGTTAGAATAGCGTAACGGTTCTTCTCTTTAGCAGAAGGAGGCGTCACTAAGAAGCCGCGTTCGCGTAATCTGTTCAGATAGAGAGAAAGGTTGCCAGGAGGTTCCAGGCCCGCATCTTCGAATAATTGATCAATAACTCTAGGGGGGCTGTCGTTGACACCTTCTACGTCACGTAGGTATTGAATCGCACCCAAGACCTGGTCGGGCTTGCGGATAAGGCTACAGTTCTCGATTAGGGCTCTAAATGCAGAACCACGCTCTGGAAGTCCAGCTTCTCTTGCGGCTTCAACTGCAGCTTCAATTGCTCTTTCTCTAGCGTTACGAATTCTTGATAGAGCGATTGACCAGGTGTCATCTTCTTTCACTCTAGTGAGGCGCTCGTGAACACTTGTTTGTGCGCCAGAAAGATCGATTTCAACGTTGCCCGCTCTGATTAATACTCTTGCTTCATCATCCATTTTCGACCCTCCAATTTGCGCCACCTTGCACCCGTAGATAACTATTACATTAGTTCGTTTTAGCGACTTGAATGCAACAGTTGCTGAGTGAATGTTTGTATTAAAGGCCTGTTTGTCCCAACAATATATGTTATTTAACTACTCTAGATAAATAACACGCCGGTTATTCAAAAATCTAGAGGAAATCGATATCGATAATTCACAATCTAGGATAAGGCACTTGAAGGGGCGTCATATTCATTCAATCCCTCGGGTGCTCATATGCGACGCTTTTCCCCTGTTTTAGTCATGCTTTTGTTGATTGGCTCTTGTGTCCCAATAGGTCTTGTTACGGCTTCTGGCGAGTCGACTACCATCAACTCATTTAGCGGTGGTTTTGCAACCGTAGACGTGACACTGCAAGGAGGCGTTACGAATTCTTCAGCGACAATTGAGGTTCCAAGGAATGTGACATTCACAAATGCTGGATTCCAAGTTAGTGTAGAGGAAAGCGAGAATAGCCCGGGCCAAGTATGGATTGACTTGGATGAGGATGGAGTCTTTGAATGGGAATTTGCTGCTACGGGATATGGTGACATTGGGCACCAGAACCATTTCTATGATGGCAATGATTGGTATGTCTCAAATGTGAACGCAGGCACATCTTCAGCACCCGGTATTATGCTACCTTCTTCTGCAACTATTCAGTCTTCTAATCTGAATGTCAGTTTCTCTCCAGAAGCAAGTGGCGGCTTCTATGCAATTGGAGGCCATCAGCAAGTTATTGAGTCCGATCACGATAATGACGGGAATCCAGAACCTGTATTCTTATCGAATATTCAATCGAACAATTCTACGTCGATTGTGTGGGCAGATTGGACCGCTTCAGGAGGAATAACCACCTCGACTCCAATCCAAACATGTGATAACGCATCATCAATTTCCGTCGGTGATATTAACGGAGACGGAGCGGACGATATTGTATCATTTTCACTCAATTCTGGTATGGCATGTATTCACATGGCAAATGGGTCATCTTACGACCCTCTTCAGAACCAAACCGTAAGTAGTGGCCTCATTGCTGCAGAATTAGGTGACATAGACTCTGATGGCGTTGCAGAAATAATCTCGATCAGTTCAGGTGGTTCACTATCTTATCAATCGTGGAATAACTCCACAGGCCTAACGTATGT
The DNA here is from genome assembly GCA_002710205.1 of Methanobacteriota archaeon. Classification (GTDB taxonomy): domain Archaea; phylum Thermoplasmatota; class Poseidoniia; order Poseidoniales; family Poseidoniaceae; genus MGIIa-K1. Next base: position 21,487 of record PAJN01000054.1, read on the forward strand.
TTCTAATCAGACGGTTGGAATGAATGGATCATCAGGAATGCCAGCAGGTCTGAATTCATTGTATGTGGGCGACTTTTTCGGAACTGGAGATATATCTGCTTTAATCATGGATCAAACTGGACACTGGACGCTCTGGCAAGATTTCAACGGCATGTGGGGAGGGCCAATTACGAGGTTCGATGACATAAGCATGAACGAGATGCTGGCCGATTTGGACGGAGATGGAGATATCGATGTTATTGGCCTTAATGAGCAGGGATTTGCCTTCAGAATAAATGATGGAAGTAAGTGGGATTTGAACACCTTCCAATCTCAAATAAATTTACTCAATTCTACAATTGTTGATTTCGATAATGATGGAACCTTAGAATTGATGAACCCTAATTCTGGAATTTCGGATGGCATCGCTTCTACTGTTGAAGGTAACATATCTTTGAGTACAATTAATGCAACCAACATTAGCGCTGTATCAAACTTAGAATTACAGCCATGGTCCGTTCCAACTTCGATTGTTACGATGGACATGGATGGCGATGGAGTAGTTGAGCACGTGGTTTCTGCAGGAGAATCATCTCTTGGAGTATTTATTGGGGGTTGGCATACAATCGAACTGGACGCTGATGGAGACAACTATGTCGAGATGAGCAGAACTGGATATGCAGGAGATTCATCAAACGGATTAGAACCTTTGACTATGATTGATGACATGAATGGAATTAGAGATGACTTATCGACATTGGTTGCTAATCAACCATCAACGGTTGACGGTTTTGGCATTTCGATGGTGAATTATTCAATGAATGTAAAATCAACTGGTGATGGCGCATTTAACTTCACAAATATGGACATTGGATATGACTGTACTTTTTATGTCAGTCCTAACCCGCATGTTTCAGGAAATTTGACAAATGTTCTCAATCAAGGCATGACTGCTGGAACTGGAAATTACACAGTTAGTATACCAGTCAATTCAACCAAAGCTGGTACAATTTCTTTGACCAATATTGCGGCAAACTACATACCTGGCGCTCCTAACCTGTCTTTGCCAACCACTCCAACTCTGGTACTGCTTTCTGCAACATCTGAACAAATTTCAATTGGATGGAACGATCCTGTTGAATTTGGATTAGATCTTGTTGAGTTTGAAGTGTTTAGATTAGAATCTGCAAATGCAACAGTCAGCCTAATTGATGTATATAATTCGACTAGAGACAATCAATCAATCGATTCCAACGTTTCTGTTGGTTCGACTTATTGGTATCTTGTACGCTCAGTCCACAATTTTGGAATCGCCTCAAATCTGTCTAATTTGTTACAAGTAACGGTTCCTTATCCTTCACCTCCTTCAGCTATTTCCGGCTTGGAATTGAATGATGTAGGAGCAGACCAAGGCGGAGTACTAGAATTATCTTGGAATCATTCTCAGGATGATTTTACCAATTACGAGGTGTATCTCGAGACTTCTCAGTTTACGAGTATTTCAGGATTGTATCCAATAATGAACATTTCAAGTTCTCTTAATTCTACGATTATATCGAACCTAACCGATGGACAGGAGCATTGGGCTGCAGTTGTTGCAGTAGATCAATATGGAAACAAAACTACCGCAGTATCTTCTGTAGGCCCCGCTTATCCTAGAAACGATGATCCCTCAGCAGTAAACCTTCAACTAGATGTAAGCCCACAAACCTCCCTAGGTTCTCCATTCAGTTTGACCCTAACCGCTGAGGTTGAGGGCGTACAGACAACTCCTGATGGAACCATCTCGATTTCGATGCAAACCAGCACGGGCTCCTACCCAATTGCAAACAATTGGGATTCAATTAATTTGAGCGATTTCTCCGAGCTAGTATCTTTTGCTGGCGACATTAGTGGAGAAGTAACATTCTGGGCTAACTATAGTGGAGATGCAGGAGATGAACAGAATAGGCCTATTGCTGCTGCATCAACTTCTGCATCAACTACGGTTACCGTAGGAGCAAACTTCACAGCAACAGAATCGGTGTATGAATTGGATTGGGAGAATGAAACTAGCGTCAGAGTAGACTTAATTGCTCTTTACCAAGACCAACAGAACTTGCTCGAAGGAGCGACATTCACATGGACAGCATACAACAATACAACACAATCTTCCAGTACGGGAACTGAAGTAATCAGTAATGGATTCAAGCAATTCATAGTGAATTTCTCAGAACCTGGCACGCTATTTATCAATTTGACGAGCCCATCATGGATAGACACGGGAGCGGATTCATTGGAGATTCCACTGGTCTTGTATGGAACGGTTATAGAAGAAAACAATACAGAAGAGAATGAAACTGAAATCCCATGGGCTCCAGAATTTATGTTGGACGTAACCCTAAATTGTGGAACTGTAATTATTGATCCATCTATCGACCAAGATTTAGATTGTACAATCTTTAATCCAAACAACTACACAATTGATGTGTCTCTAGAAGCCGATGGTTGGTCTCAATGGGACTCATTTATCTTGTTTGAACCTAGTTCAGGGCAGAGTGAATTTAATTTGACAGATTCCGAGTCAAGAACGATTGAGATTAGAGTTGAGATTATTCAGGATCTTTCAGAAAATGGTTTGCTAAACGGATTGATTCAGATTGATTTACGACAAGGCCCTTCGGAATATACCAGCCCGGGAGATAAGCCACTCACGTTCGAAATCCAATGGACATTAAAGGGCGAAGACCCAGTAGTCGTCCCTCCATCAGAGGATAACAATAGCAATCAGACCACTAGCGCTACAGATGACTCATCTTCCGGAAATACAATGCTGATAGTAGGTGGTATAATTGGCGTCGCAGTTCTTGGATTGGTGATATTCATTGTTTTGAGAATAAGAAATAGCGATTTGGAAGATTGGGAAGAAGATGATTTGGACTTTGAACCTGAAGTTGAAGAATCTGGACGGATATCGAAGCCACTTCCTGTAGGCGTGGCATTAGATGAATTTGAGGACAAGACAATTGTTGATGATTCTCCTGATAGGCCAGATGTGATTTCAGAATTTGATGAAGAAGAGGCATACGAAGAATATGAGGAAGAGGAGTATGAAGAAGATACCTCTGCCGAATATGAAGAAGCCACGGACGAAGATTCAGGCATCACTGTCGATGAACATGGTACCGAGTGGTATGAAGACGAAGTCGGAGTTTGGTGGTTCAGAGATCCTGGAGAGGAAGACTGGTCTGAATACGTAGAGTGATTTCGTAATACCTTTGAATGAGGCAATAGGAGGGTCATATATGGCGGGTCAATCAACATACGATTTAGTGTTGCATAAGGACGCAGATCCATCGACTAGTGGAGTGGCTATCTGCGGCTTTTCGACAGTTGGGATGGTTGGAGTTATTGCCGCATCCCATATGATTAGCCAATTGAATTTGAAACAATTGGGAACAGTTCTGAATGCTGAATTCCCTGCCATGGCATTAGTACATCATGAGGTTCCTAAGCATCCAGTAAGGGTGTATCAGGGAGATGGTGTTGGCGTTTTCACTGCCGAAGTTAGATTTGGTCCTGAACGCGATGTATTGTTTGCAAATACTGTTCTGGAATGGTTTACTAAAGGCGGATTCGATCAGTTGATTGTTATCGATGGTGTAGCACGAGAAAATATGGATGATAGGGAAGATTCCCTGTATGGAGTAAGCTCATCTCTTGCAGGTCGAGACCAGTTGAAGAAGGCTGGGATCGAACCGGTACGACAGGGTATTGTTGCTGGAATTGCTGGGTATCTTATCGCAGAAGGAGATCGTCTCGGGCTAGATGTAACGGCTATCTTAGCCGACTGTAATCCCATGTATCCTGATGCTAGGGCTGCAGCATTGGCTGTTGAAGCAGTTTCGGATTTGACAGGTATTGATATTCCTCTATCATCACTTCTTGAAGATGCTAGAAAAATTGAGGATAGTGTTCGTGAAGTCTTTGAGAACTCGCAAACGATGTTGCCTGCGCCCGACGATGAAATCGACCCCTCATTCGGCTAATCTGGTTACTTCTAGGACTGTATTCCAATCGGCATCAGTAGCAAACATTGGCTCTGGCATGTGACACCTTGCCATCCGATAGCCTCTTTCTTCGAGTCCTGATTTTAGTTTCTTCATGGAGGGGATCTGTCCGACTCCTGCGGCGATTCCCAATTCATCAATTGCCACTAACAGGTGGTCGCCTGAAAGCAGTTCAGCTGATTCAGATATGTGCCTGACACTTCTCTCGATTTCTCTCTGAGAGTGTTCAATATCCAGTTCACTCCAGTCATCAGGGTAGTCTTCTTTCCTTCCCGCACACAACTTAATCGCTCTTTCAATAGTCATCCTTCCAGCGATATCAGAATCGAATATAGGGCCCGTCCACATTGGACCTGAGAATTCTCCAGAAGGCTGGTCTGCGAAGTGATATGGCTCAGATCTAATTCTATATCCAATATGCTTGTTCCAGTCTGATGCTACTTCCTTTGAACGTTTCAATAAGACACTGACTCGCACATGGTGGCCGTCAAATAGTGAAAGAATAGGAATCATCGTTTTGTCGTGCATAGCAGCGATTCTTGCGATTACACCCAGCAGAATACGAGTGGCATCGTCATGCATGTAAGCATCAGTAATTCCTGTTGAGCCATAACGTCTAGCCGCACTTGTTTTTGCAGAGCCGCATAGAGCGGCAGTATCCGTTGCAGTCACCTCAAGGACGCCAACACGAGAGATGGATTGTATTGCAGAGTCTAGGAAGGAAACTGGAGAGCCAAAAGGGTCCAAGTCAATCCATTGAAACGGTGCTTCAGTCATAAGTTTCTTCGCATCCCCATTTGTCCATTGAATCCCATCTTCGACACAATCTTCTGGTTTTGCTTCGAAACGACTGGGCTCTGGAGTCCAAGTGACGCCATCACCTATCGGATGGGTTTCATGGGACCTCTGGCCCCATTGTAATGCGTCTGAATCTAGGTCATTTGCAGTAATTCGAAGTCTTGATTGTTCAGGGATTTCCTTTCTCCATCTTCTAGGCCTTACACCTGTTGCACATAGCGCATCTAAGATTCTAACATCCTTTCCTTCTGGAACCAACCAATGGTTCTCTAAAGCATCTGCTAGAAGCATTACTGATCGTGTTCTGGCGGGAGCCATGGCTGGATTGAGAAAACCCTCTCCTGTTTTGGCAGCGGGGCCTCGGGGCATGTGAGAAGGTCGCGTTTGATGATTCTTCAAATGAACAGAAGTTCTACCTTCTAACCAGATATGACCAGGCCAGCCTTCCGGTTCCATATTTGTCCCTCAATAGTGTTCGAAGATAACATCGGGATTCGAATGAGTTACCTTGCGTCCATTATCGACAACTGTACCGATTATTGAACATCCATCCATCTTTTCAGATAGCCATTCGCATACAGTATGGGCAACACTAGAATCGACCGCTAGAATCATGCCACATCCCATGTTAAATGTTCGATACATTTCTCTATCGTCCACATTTCCATTTTTCTGGATCCAATCAAATTCTGGGAGGACTGGCAGGGGGTCACTAATGTGCCATCCTAAGGAATCGTGTAGACGAAGTAGATTCGAGAGGCCTCCTCCTGTAACATGACAAATTGCATGAATTGCACTGGAAGCACATGGGCCGTCTTGAATAAGATCTACAACAGGGTCGCAGTATATCCTTGTGGGATTAAGGAAGATTTCTCCCAAGGTAACATCGCCTTCACTAAATCTCTCAATCCTATTTTCATCGACTGAGAATGGTGCTGTATCATTCCAATCTGCACCACAATGTGAAACAACATTTCTGACAAGAGAGTATCCGTTAGAGTGAACTCCTGATGAAGGCAAACCAATCAAGATATCTCCTTCTTTGAGATTAGCACCGGTGATTTCAGCACCTTTGGGTAACCAACCTAATGCTGTACCTGACAAATCCAATTCAGTAACAATGCCGGGGAGGCTTGCAGTTTCTCCGCCAGCTAGAGTAACCCTTGCTCTTTTGCAAGCCTCTGCAAGGCTTGCTCCAAGAGCAGCATGAATTTCTGGGTCGGGTTTTGGAACTGCAATATAATCGACAAATGCGATAGGCTCAGCACCAACACATAGCAAATCATTGACATTCATTGCCATACAGTCAATTCCAACTCCTGCCCATTGGCCTAACTTCGTTGCGATTGACAATTTTGAGCCAACCCCATCTGTGGCTAATGCAAGATAGTTGTCGCCGAATTCGACCAATCCTCCGAATCCACCGGGTAAATCAACGGGTGCACCAGGCATCCCCGGTTTCCTTACAGAGCGAGATAGTGCGCCAACTAAGGCGCCAACAGCATTTCCTTCAAGATCAATATCTACGCCGCTACCAGCATAGTCCAGACCTTCTGCCATGGCATGTCCACCCCTGCTAAACACATTAACTCAATTGTTGCAAATTTGCGATGCAATCCATGGTAATGACAAATCCAATCTGTGATCTATACCGCTATGAGTTCCAGGAAATTCTTCCCACTCATGCTTGATTTCTAATTCCGTCATTCTTTTGTGAAGTTGTCTTAACCCGTATTGGATATTGTATTGGTCACTATCTCCAACATCAATCCAGCAAGGGGGAAGGTTTTGATGTTCTTCAATCATAGTTAGCGGGTCCCATGATTTCCATTCTGCCCATTTGTCATCATCAAATTTGCAATTTTCATTGACAGGAAGAGTGCCATCGCTGTATGTTGCTGCCATCGCTAACATCATCAAAGTGTGAAAATCATCACCCTTCAATGAAGATGTTTGTTTAACGTATTCAAGGAATTGGTCAACTCCGCCATGAGGCATTATTTCAGTTAGAGTGGTTGCCATTTCGATACCAAATAGCAATTCAAAACCACAGTCACCAGAGTGGCAAGCTACAGCATCCCAGCAATCATCGAGCATTCCTCGAACTAGGGCTCCATATCCCCCGCTTGATTTTCCGACGAGCCCGTATCCGCTAATGTTGTATCGCGAATTGAGTTCTGAACGCAGATCTTCTCTCAGCCATGTTCCCCATTTACCCATAGTTTCAGAATCGATAAACTGATTACCTCCTAGACTGGTGAAAGTATCAGGCATTACAAGGATACTTGGCGGCATTTTGCCCTCTCTAACAAGCCTCTCATGTCTTTGAGGAAGTGTTTCTGCAAACGCTTTCCAATTAGCTCTAGCGAAACCTGTACCCGTAAATGGTGCCAGATAAATTATGCATGGCATTGGACCTTCCGAATTCGGAGGAATGTGAACAACAATTTCCCTCTCAATAGGGTCGCCAAGTTGGTTATCGAGGTTTGGAGAAGAAAATGAAAATCTCTCAAAAATTCCTCTGATGGGTTCAAAAGAGTGCGCGGGCATGATACGGCGATGGGCTTCAAGGAAATGTGCTTGGCGGTATTCCAATGGAAGCCGGTGGAGGTTGAATGATGCGGTTTTATTCCAGTGGAAATGAAGGGGAAGAAGTGGACTATGTCAATGATTATATGCGGTCGACAATGGCTGATAATGTCCGGTTGGAGGTTTTGGCATGACTATTCAGGAATTTGACCTGCCCGCAAGATGGAGAACATTGCTGCTTGAAAACTACAGTGAAGCAATCCACAACCTCGAGGTGACTTGGCCTGATGTTCAGTCTTTACAAGTTTCATATCGTGATATCGAATCCTTTGATCCAGACTTCGCATTATCGATTATTGAAGAGCCTGAAAATAATACACAGGCTGCAAATCAAGCTCTTGGGTTACTACTTTCAGAATTAGGCGCATCCCGCATAGTCGCTTTTGTTAGAATCATCGAATTACCACCTGACTCTCATCGGACAGTTAGGCAATTACGAAGTGAGGATTTAGGCTCAATGATTTCAGTTGACGCTATTGCCACAAAGATTGGTAAAGTTTTACCAAGAACTTACGAGGGAGTTTTCGTTTGTGCAGCATGTGGTCATTCTTGTCGTGTAAATCAACCCAATGAGCAAGAATTGGTCGAACCCATAGAATGTTTCGAAATCGATGGTGGATGTGGAAGGAAGAAGAACCAGACCAAATTCGTTCAAAGAGTAGAAGAATCGATTTTGATTGATACACAGTTTATCGAATTACAAGAACCTCCTGAAAATCTTCGGGGTGGAGTTCAGCCAGAGAGAATTTTGTGTATCGCAGAGCACGATATTGCGGGAAAATTAAACCCCGGAGATCGAGTAACTGCTAACGGAATGCTGTTTGTTCGCTCACAAAGGAAATCCGGCAAAGACACACCAATTTTTGATATCTTTATGAGAATTCACAGCATCCAAAGAGAGAATATTCCTCTAGAAGAAATTCAAATCTCAGAAGACGAGGAGAGAGAAATCAAAGAATTGGCAAGAAGAGATGATATTCACGATCTCTTAACAAAATCAATAGCACCATCCATTTTTGGAATGACTAGACAAAAAGAATCATTGATGCTTCAACTGTTTGGAGGTGTAGCATCGAAGGCAAAGGATGGAACGAGGCTGAGGGGCGACATCCATATTTTGCTAATGGGAGATCCCGGTGTTGCTAAGTCGCAATTATTGTCGTACATGTCACAGATATCACCACGTGGCCGATTTACTTCTGGAATGTCTGCTTCGGCTGCTGGTTTAACAGCGGCCGCAGTACAAGATTCAGCTGCTGATGGACGTTGGACGCTGGAAGCAGGTGCTCTTGCTTTAGCCGATTTAGGATTGGCTGCGATTGACGAATTCGATAAGATGAATGAGAACGATAGATCTTCCATGCACGAGGCGATGGAGCAACAGAGGATTTCTGTTTCAAAGGCTGGAATTAACGCTACACTATCTACAAGATGTGCAATTTTAGCAGCTGCTAACCCTAAAGCAGGTAGATTCCAATCTGTTTCAGAGGTCCCATTTACACAACAAATCAATCTCAAACCAGCATTGATTTCACGATTCGATGTAATTTGGCTGCTGACTGACCAACCTGCTGCAGATCACGATTCACAAATTGCTAACCATATCATGAGTAACCGCGCTGAATCAACACCCGAGATTTTGATTGAGCAAGGTAGTGAAGTTGACCCCTCAAAATCTGCTCGACACGAGGGAATTGATGACTCTAAAGGTATTGTAAATCAGGAATTGATTATGAAGTATGTTGCTTATGCGAAAAGAACAATTCATCCTCGACTTACCGATGAAGCGAGAGAAGCACTCAGAGAATTCTATGTTGAAACAAGAAGAAAGGGCGGGGAATCTCACGATTCAATAGCCATTTCTGCAAGAGCAATCGAAGGATTGTACCGCTTAGCCCAAGCATCTGCAAGAGTCAGGCTTTCGAACACGGCAAGCATCGAGGATGCTGAGAGATCGGTTCGCCTTACAAAGCTCTGGAGACATGAATTGATGGGCGAGAACTTTGATGAGACCACTCTACACTCTGGGAAGAAACCAACAACTCGAAACCGAGAAAGAACTCTTCTAGAAATTGTCAGAAGAATCTTCCATGAAACAGGAACCACGGTTAATTTAGCTGATGTCTTAACCGAAGCCGGAAGATTAGACATTAACCGTGATACAGCAGAAGACATCATCGAAGCATTGTGCAGGGATGGGAGATTGATGCGCCCAGGTGGATACGATACCTTACAGCCGGTATGAAACGATGCGCTCATATTGAGGACATATCTCAGGTGAGAACATGGAACCGGAAGGCGATGTGGCAAATCCTGCATTGCTAGACCCCGAGGGTCTTGGTTTCATGTGTGGGATTGAAGTTCACCAACAGTTGGCCACAGGGAAATTGCATTCTCGTCAGCCAGGTGAACTTCACGACATAACAATCGATACTTTACCTGAAGATTGGCCGAAGTTTCATCGAAAACTTAGGTCTTCTAGCGGAGAAGGCGGTGCAATAGATGTCGCTGCAAGGTTTGAAGCCAGGAGGAACCGATCATTCGTATATTGCCAGTCTCCAAATGCTGGACTGATTGAATTAGATGAGCAACCACCTTTGCCACATGACATTGATGCTTTGGATATTTCATTGACGGTTTCAGGAATGTTGAATGCACACCCAGTGCCCCTTTTACAGACTATGAGGAAGACAGTTGTTGATGGTTCAAACACTAGCGGTTTTCAACGCACTACGCTGGTTGCTACAGCAGGAGTTCTTGAGACAGACGGAGGTCCAGTTGGCATAGATGTTCTATGCTTAGAAGAAGATTCTGCTCGCAAGTTAACCAGTGAGTTGACGCCTGACGGTGAAGTCGTAACCTGGAACTTAGACAGATTAGGAATCCCTCTAATCGAAATAGCAACTGCTCCGGATATCAAAACTCCAGACCACGCTAAGCAAACGTCGATTGCTTTGGGTAGAACCTTGAGAGATACTAGAAGAGTAAGAAGAGGTCTTGGAAGTATTAGACAGGACCTCAACGTATCGATTATGTGCGGAGACAGAGTTGAGATTAAGGGTTGTCAAGACCTCGAGTGGATACCTAAAATCATACGCTGTGAGATGGCTCGGCAACTACATTTCTATCGACTTGCAAATCAACTACGAGCATCTCACGATTTACCGACATTATCCAATGATAGGAGAGTAGAATCTGCTTCGGTACAAGATGAAGTTGCTAATATTTTACAATTGAATTTAGTTGATGTTTCTTCTCAATTTGTGGATTGTGAATCTAAGAGAGTGAAAGAGGGATTGGAGAATAAATCCGTAATGTTAGCTCTACCTCTTCCCGGGTTTAGTGGGTTTATTGGAACTAAAGAATTCGATTCCGATGGAGCTCAGTTGCCTAGACTTGGTAGAGAACTTGCTGGTGCAGCAAAACTGGCAGGAGTGGCAGGAGTATACCATTCCGACGAACTTCCAGCATACGGCATTGAGCAAGATTTTGTTGATGCTACTAGAGAGGCGCTGGGTGGTACAGACGCATTTGTGCTGTGCCTTGCGCCGCAATGGCAAGCAGAGTTAGCATTAGAAAGCGTACTAAACAGAGCAAGGATGGCATTCGAAAGAATCCCACAAGAGGTACGAAATGTTGTGATTCGCAAAGGTTCTCCCGAAGATGGAACAACAACTCCTATGCGCCCATTGCCTGGTGGGGCAAGGATGTATCCGGAAACAGATATTCCGCCATTAACAATCTCCGCAGACATCTGGAGTAACGTCATGGACAACCTCCCAATGACACAAACAGAAAGGTTAGAGAGATTGAATAATTTTGAAATTAGTGATGATCAAATCAAACAGTTACTTTCAAGAGAATTGGATGATCATTTCGTATCGCATTCAGAGGGTCTTCCACAAAAAGCATGGGCGACAATGTTGCTAGAAAATGAAGGGGATATCGGATTGATGGCTCTCGTTTTAGCAACCAAAGAAGAAGGTCATGTAACAAGAGAAGGAATGAGCGCCTTGATTCAAGAATTTGCAGGACAGAATCCAAGCATGGATCAATTATCTTCCAAGGCAGAGGAACTAGGACTGAAGCCGGCTGATGTCGGAGATTTGGCGAC
>PAJN01000055.1 GCA_002710205.1 Methanobacteriota archaeon
AACTCGAGATTCAGTGATATTATACACTTGAGTTGCATTTGTAAATGTATTTTCAGAAAAATAACCTATTGAACCGTACTTGTTTCCATAGTTATCATCATGATGAGAAATGTTTACACCGAAACTTTCTGTTTCCATGGTATTTCCTTGAACATTGACGATACCGCCTTTAATTCTTAATGCATCACCGACACTGTTAGTGATTGTGTTATTGTATAGAGTTGCAGAAGTTCGGAAAATATGTATTGCAGGGCATTGGAAATCTCCGCCATACATAGACTGAGAATTACAAGTTCCAGAATTATTTGAAATAATATTTCCTTCCATATACAATCTTGATTTTGTCGGTTGGACTGAAGGCCATCCTTGGTCTCTATAGTGATATTCTCCGTGAACAACTGGTTCTCTGGCCGTGTCTTGGATAGTATTTCCAATCGCAACTACCTCTGAGGAACCATAAATCCATATTCCGTTATATCCGCCAATCGGACCGATGATATTGTTATTTAGTGTAGCAGTAGATGAACGAATGGCAACTCCTGAACTATCTTCTACACCTGATATGGTATTATCTGAGGCTGATATCTTGGCCCCGTCATAAGCAGTAATTCCTGCGCGACTAGCAGTTACTATCGTATTGTTGTTAATTTCAAAAGTATGCCTAATATCTCCGGTCTGTTTCAAACCTTTAGTATCAACTGCTGCACAATTGACGTTGATGTTAGAGCTAGTTAGAGCTCCTGAAGATTGGATGAAAAAGGTGCCATATCCATTATCTGAAATATCAATATTATCCAAAGACGCATAACTATTTTCAACATAAATCATTGAGATACCATTGCCATTGTTTCCACAAGAACCTTCAGCATCGCCAGTGAATGTAGAACTTGATACTGTAAATGGATCTGTGATTCCCGAACCTGCCCCATAAGCAGAAATTGCAGCCCTCTTGCCAATTGAATAGGCATCAACTCCGAGAGTAAATTCTGAAGAGGTAATTGTTGGATTTGCTAAGTCTACAAGAATTATGTTTGAAGAGTTAATATTGGTAAATTTCAGACCGTTGGCAAATGTATCAGGTCCATCAAATACTAATGCACCATATTTCGCGTCTAAGCCATTTATGGTATTTACTCCTATTTCAAATCCAAAAGCATTTTCAAACTCTACGAAATTAAGACCTGTCTTTGATTCGTCAATAGTATTTCTAATCACCATTCCGGAACCACATGCTGCGTCAATACTGATAACACAATGGCCTCTAACAGTATAGTCTGTAGGTAAATCCCAGGAGAATGTAGTCATTGAAGAACTAGAACCATCGGTTGAACCCCCACAAGTCTTGGATGCTACACAAATTGCACCTTGGACATCGATGTATTTTCCAAATGGGATATTTATCGTGGCACCTGCACTGACTACTAAGGTAGCACCTGCAGCAATTGTTACATTATCAGTCAAAGTGTGGGTTCCCGACCATGTTTCTTGCCCATTGAGAGTGCCAGAAGTTGTTTGATTGATACCTGCGGCTGATGAAGATGGTATAACTAACATTGTAGTTAGAGTTGAGAAAATTAGTAGTGCAACTAAAGATATACTTTTTCCTATTTTTTTATCTGACATATTCGGGCCTCTAGTTTGGCATAGTAGACCGGATTATAACACTGTTCACTGAAATTCAACATAAGAATATCAATTTGGCTTTAGAATATCAAATAAATTTGCGTGAAAATATCAATTTCGAGTTTAAGTATCAAACTAAACCAAGTTTTTTCAACAATTTGGCATCGTTCTAACTTGCTCTAACCAAGCACTAGCGTCCAAATTCCCATATCCAAGTAAATCATCATGGTCAATTATAGAGTTTGAGGCACTTATCCGAAGTGCCTGTTTAACCTCGCCGATACAGGAATTATCCAATGTTGCTGATGGCCTCAATTGTGGCTGGTCTTGTAGAATAAGTGCTAGAGCACCAGTAACAAATACTGTAGAATCAGATGTGCCACTGCTAGAATACCACTGCCCGTCGGATCCTGTGCTGACAATTCTAACGCCAGGTGCAATGATTTCAGGTTTTAGGTTAGGATGTACTCTCTGTTCACCAGATATAGTGACCTGACTTCCTTTAGAACTATTTTCCCAAACTTCGCCACCCTGAGAAGATGCACCTACTGAAATTACCAATGGAACATTACTTGGGACAGAAACACGACCATCATCACCATTTCCTCCATCATTTCCAGCAGCAGCCACAACAAAAATACCTCTATCAAGAGCCTTTCTTACCGAAGAAACACTAGGCCCTTCTCGAGTCATCGATTCACTTTGAGTTCCACCTAAAGAGAGGGAGATTATGTCTGCAGAAAAACTGTCCATGCACCATTCAATCGCATCTGAAATCTTCTGCTCATCAGCAGTATTAACACCAGTTCCATCATCACTAAGGGCGGCTACTACTCCTAAATCGACATTAGGAGAAACACCATACTGATGTTCTTGCGATACAAGTATGCCTGCCATTAGAGTGCCGTGAGCTATTGCTCCATAATCTACTGGACTGTTCGAGTTGGAAATCATGTCCTTAAATACAAGATTGGTATTCTTAAATGAAGGGTGTGAAATATCAATACCAGTATCAACTATGCAAACTCTAATACCTTCGCCTGTTAAGCCATCAAATACCTCCTCATCAAAACCAGCTTCTTCGAAAGCCCACTCTGATTTGGCCGGAGGCAATTCAACAAACATGTAACCTGATTGCCAAACCCATAGCATAAGAGATGCGAATATTGCAAAAAGAACAAGATTTGTCAGTAGAAATTTCTTCTTTCTAACTCTGTGAATCGGTTTTGCAATATGAGGAAACCACCCTGTAACTTCAGACCTCCACTCATCTTGGAAACCAACTACTGATGGGTCAATTGCTGAAAGAATTCTTTCATCATCAGGTTCTGGAAGTAATTCTACACTATCTAGACTAGTCAGTACAACTCCACCTAGCATTCACTGCGAGGTGAAGCATTTAATGGCTTGTCTAAAATCAGAATCTTGCAGAAGATTTGTTTCTAGCGACCTTTAGACCGCCATACGCAACAAGAATTGCCAGAACAAATATGATAACCATCAGCCATGCTGAATCCTCTTCAATTGTTTCTAAAGTAACTGGAACTATGAAGTCAAATGGTTCAATGTCTCCACCATCTGCAACAAACGTTGAGTCATCACCTATTTCTACGGTCACTAGGAATCTCGGTTCCTTGATCGAGGTTTCATTAATATCGAAAGTTGCCTCCACAGTTTGTCCAGAACCAACTGATATTGTTTGTGTACCATATGATTCTAGAACATTACCTGAATTATCGGTCATCTTCGCTGTAACATTAACTATTCCTGCAGAACGATATCCTGTATTTTCAACTGGAATTATCAATTGACCACCGCCTATTTCGTAGATGAAAGATTTTTCATTTATTGTGGATTTGTCGATACTTAGGTCAATTCTTGCAGACTTAATATCTACTTCTACAGTAGTATTTGTAATGCCATCTTCACTAGCGACTGAAATCCAAGCCTCGATCTCTCCTGATGTGAAATCAGAAGGAGCAAATACTGTGAATTGCTGATTTCTTGAATCTCCTTTAGAAATCGTGACTGTCGAACTACTTGGTGTTATTTGCCATCCATCTGGTATTTCATTAGATAATTCAACATTGAAAGTATCATCACCGTTACCAGTATTTGTTAACATGAATGAGAACGTTGCAGTACTTCCTGGAGATACACCTGTTTCTTCAACTGCATCGGTAATCTCTAGTCCATATGTTTGAGGTATAGCTACATTCATGAATAGAGTACTTGAAACCCCACCTTCATTATCCAAACTTACCGTAATGTCATGGCCACCATCAAAACTCCATGATGAAGTAGTATTAGGCATCAAAATTCTAGCCTTGATTGTACTGACATTTGAAACAGAATTATCTTGTAGCGATTCACCGACTCCCATAGTGGTTTTTATTGTAGAAACCCAATCGGTCCCATTAAAGAACTCTACACTCCACAAACTAGAATCTTGATTAAGTTCAACTGATCCAGAAACGGTAAACACATCGCTGCTCTCAGTTCCTTCGTATACAGAATCAATTTCGAATTCTATTATCTTATATTCTTCACCATCTTGAATTGCCGTCAGTTCAGTACCGATTGTATAAGACGCATTAGTTATTGATGAGTCATCTATTGATAATGAGGTTTTGGAATTAATCTTTCTAGAATAATCAATTTCAACATCCAATATACCTTGCTCAACAGTTTGAGAAGAAATGAAAGTGTAAAGAATTGATAGATTTCTATCGTGTTGAGTTGTAGTAAAATCGGATTCAAGAATAACACTACCAATTGGCATCAAGGCAGTTACCTTACCATCACTATCGACAACTGATTTCCATTTTGCACCTAAAGATAAGTCAAATGAAATCTCAACTTCAGATTCAATCATCGAATAACCTGAATCTGAAGACCCAGTGTGATGTTCTACAAGATTGATGTCTTCCCATTTAGTTGAAATCTCAACCCAGCCACCAGCAACCATTTCCATTTCTAATACTGCACCATTACCAATTGTTGCATCAAGATATCCAATTGAAACTCCTCCACCATTATCATCTAAATTCGGACTTTCAACAACAACAATCCATTCTCCCGGAGCGATAACATCATTCCACGAAAGGGTATTGTCAGAATAGATACCTTCTACATTAATTGGTTCTCTATCATACAAATCACTAGGGTATAGAGTGATTGAAGAACCATTTAACTGTAGTTCAGAATTCGGCAAATTAGTTGTAATAATACCGCTTACAGCTACATTATTTGCGACTATTTCAATATCGTAAAATACTGTATCATCATGAACAGTAAAGCCTGAAACGTTATTTATATCATAGAAAATTGATTCATAGCCTTCCTTCTCAACTGATATGTTGTAAATATCTCTAATAGGGACGAATAAATTCCAATTTCCATCGAGATCGGTGGTAATTGTTTCATTTACCTCCGAATTATTCAATCCTTTAACAGTGATATTAACATCACTTACCCATTCACCGGGATCTGAAACATTATCAAAATTATAATCCCAGAAAATATTTCCACCAATCAGAACTTCGAGTTGGGCATATTGAACTCCTAAATTTGTTGTATCATTTTCCGAACCTATGGTTGAAAATGGGTTACTTGAGGTGTTAAAGTACCATCGATCAGTTGAATTCTCGGATTCTAGGAACAAGCTCCATTCACCTGGCATCAAAACATCTGAAACATGACCTGACTCATTAGACTGTGATAAGGTGATATTACCATATCCATCATTACTAACAGCGATAATTCTTGAATTAACAATAGGCGCTTCAGTTAGTTGTTCCAATAACTGGAATTCAATAGTGGAAGCATTTACTAACTGAAGATCAAGATTAGTCCTCAATGAGGAATCTTCGCCTACGATGAGTTCTTGCCTTAGTATTGTTGTATTATTACCATCAATAATTGGTGCTACTATTACCACCCAGTCGCCTGCTGGAACATAAGATGAAAATTCACCATCGATATCAGACAGTAAGCTAAACCAATCATTTTCATCTTCGTTATACAGTAAGAATTCAATATTCAAAGGATTGCCTACATGGTCTTTAATATTACCAGTTACAAGCCTCTCATTACTCAAAAAGAACTCAATCATTTGTTCTGTTGAATCTTCAAATTCCACAAATAATTGTTCAGAGATATAGAAATTATTGAAGTCAGAAGCGTTATCATCAGTTGCTGATGTTGAATTAAATGATACAATGTATTTTCCAGGTTTCAACTCTAATGTTATATTTCCAGTTGAATCAAAATCATCCGAAGTGACATTAAACATTAAGTCATCATCTAATATTGAGGTTAGTGAAAAATCTGTAGAAACTGCAATACCTGCTTCGGCAGACTGGTTTCCAAGTACATCCAAGTAAACATTAAACGTTACATTTCTAGAACTTGGATTGGCCATAAGTTCAATCACATGTGTTGAGCTATTATCAGAAACAACATGATTCAACAATTGAGTTCCATTAAGATTAGAATCTTCCAAAGTAAATGTATAATCTCCATCAGGTAAACTGAAACCAAATATTCCATTGCTTGCTATCAAAGTCTCCCAAATTACGCCATCTTGATTCTCAACAACCACTGCAGGAACATACTCATTGAATGAGAAAGAGGACCATTGTGTGACATTATCGTAGACAAGCAGACTACCCTCTACATATCTCAATTCTGTCAGATATAAGTCAGTTACATTGTAAGTAGTTGAATTATCTATGCTGAAATAGTGATTTGCTCCAAAATTACCCGTGCTTTGTGCTATAATTTGGAAGTCTAGATTTGCAGGAAGGGTCAATGAATAGAAACCATCATTATCGGTAATTGTTGTTGTTGAAAACTGTAAATCATCGCTAGCAGATGAAACTATCATTGGAACACCAGTTCCTGGTGTAGTTGTAGCATTTTCCAATCCAGACTGACAATCAGCAAGTACCAGTGAAGTACATACTTTCAAAAATCCAGATACAGTAGAAGCTATCGAATATTCTGCTGTGAAATTTAAATCATCACTTAAATCGAACGAATCAAATAAGACAAAATTATCTGAATTTGAATCATCTAACTGGTATTTACCAGGTATTAATTCAATATTTATGACTCCATTTTCATCTGTAGTATAAGATGTAGGCGAACTTGAATTTTCAGAAGTTAGTTGAACTGTACGATTAGAAACCGTGAATAGAGGTTGTGATGTTGATTCGTCAACTGGTGATACAAATTGTATACTTACATCAAACATTTCAGGAATTACTCCTATCGGTTGAAGAGATGTAGTCTCACTGTCGATTGAAACAGTTTCATTAATTTCGTAAAATCCATCAGAATCTATGTCGATTCTAAACTGGTACTCGCCAGTTGAAACTGGTCCGAAGTAGTAACCACCTGTAGAATTAGTGTACACGTTGTTAGTACTCGATTCACCGAGTTCCATATCAGTGATCTCAAAAGACGTGTTTGAGTAGTTATTTCCATTTACATCGGTAATATTTCCACGTAGCACAGTTCCTGGAATAGACAATTCCAAATCATAACTAGGATTCAATCCAACTGAGATAATGTCTGGAAGCATGACTTCCCTTCCGTTATCAAATATTGCATAAACTTCGTAATCACCAGGTACAAGTCCAGTCTTGTAAAATGAACCAGGATTAACCATCTCACCTGAGAAATCACCAGAACCGGTGAACAATCCAGTTCCGTTGAGTGTTCCTGTACCCTCAAAGGTACCAATACCTTCGAATGAAGATAATTGATGTTCTTGAGATAGAACTGATACACCTGTTGAAGTAAATCTACCATCAGCATCATATTCTCCATCTATCATGTAAATCGGGAAATCTCCAGATTCATCCATAATACATATCGATTGGTTAACAGGCATAGTGATATTTTCACTATTGTTGGAATCAACTGCACAATCTGGTACCTGAGACGTATCAGTATCTATCCAAGTTGCTTTAATTGTTCCAGATCCGTCCCAAGTTCCATTGGCAACAAAAGTGCGTCCATCATTAATAGTCCTAGTAAACATACCTGTGAAGTCAATTGCTGATGCTATTCCTTCGCTAACAAATGTACCATTCTCAGTGAACTTAACTTCTCCTTTACCTTGTAAAATTCTAGTTTCATCACTACTGAATGACCCGTTGGTGGTAGTTATAGTAACATCATCTGAAGTTCCAAATGTACTTTTTAACACAATGTCTGTATCTACAAGAGCATCACCATCGAATAGTTCATCCCCACTCCAAGTAAAAGAACCAGAAATACCAGAACTTGAAACTTCAATATCCATCGTTTGAGTAACTAATTCAGTTCTGTTTGCTTGTTCTCCTGTAACATTCAGTTGAACTTCACCTAGCCAAGTCATAT
Organism: Methanobacteriota archaeon; assembly: GCA_002710205.1. Taxonomy (GTDB): domain Archaea; phylum Thermoplasmatota; class Poseidoniia; order Poseidoniales; family Poseidoniaceae; genus MGIIa-K1. The sequence goes on from PAJN01000055.1 coordinate 8,014, forward strand.
TAGCAACATTTCCTAATACAGCTGTTATTTCATTGACCGTTCTATCTTCATTGACATCAACTAGTACATCATTCAAGTTTTGAGCAAATGATCCATCTTGGATAGCATTCTGTGCAACGGTTAAATTCATGTTTCCTGTGAATGCACTAACTCTAATCTTTCCGGCTGGTGCCGTAAACGACCATTGTCCTTGATCATCAGCATCTGTAAAGCCAATAGGAATCCAGTAAGTGTCATTATCAAGATCTTCAGCACCTTCTCCAGAGAAAGCATCTCTTTCAACAAGTAATCTAACTCCTGAAAGAGGACTATCAGTATCTTCCATAGTTACTTGACCTGAGACCTCAGCACCGGAGTAATACTTTAGAATCTTTACATATGTATTTGCTTGTCCGAAAGAAAAGTTGTTATCTTCATTGTACCAATTTGCAATTACGAAATGATTCATCATTGCACCCGGCATAGGAAGTGCCTGTTGCAGATAACTACCAGGAGTTCCTGATTGACCAAAGTGTTGTGATGGTTGAGGATTGTTCTGCCCTGAATCTACACCAAGTGTGGATGCACCATATCCTACATATGCACGTGAAAGCATTGTATCGAAGAACTGCGGATTGTGATCAACTCTAACATCATCAATCTGTAATGGATCTATGTCGAGTCCGGCTTGTTGGTCAAGGAAATCATCCGTCATCGCTTCATCGACTTGTTCTCTAGTCATTTCTTGAGGAATTCCGCCTCTAGTTGTTTCGTAGACTTCATTCATGAAAGTAGATACGTCTTGACCACTAAGAATTGTTGGAGCGCCAAAGATACCCATTGGTTGACCTTGATTATATGAGAAGTCATCAGTGTACCTTCCTGCTCTAGGGTATAGACGGTTGTCAATAGCAAAATAGCGTATCTCGTGATCTCTATCGATTGTTTCTCCTGGCAGACCTTGATAGTCCTGTACAGAGTAATATTTCTCCATACCAATCAAATCATGGTAAAGATTTGTGATACCATCCGAATCTAAACTATCAGATAATAATTGAACTGCAAGTGCAAGACGGGTGTTCTTTCTGTGTATGTGTGTTGAAACAGAAGAAAACTCCTCTTTTAGATCACTTGTGTACCAATACTCACCGAATATGTAGTGAGTTGTGTCATAAGTTGATTCCTGGCCTGAACGGACTTCGCTATTGAAGGTTAAATTTGCATCATCAAAATTAGACCAGTCGCCATCAACACAAGATGTTGATACTATAGGGTCGCAAAGTAATCTTTGACTATCTTGATAAATCCTCCAAAAATCACTAGAAGTATCTGCAATTCCATCGATTCTGTGGTGTCCTTCAGCCATGACTATGTCACGATTTGTCTGTATTACCTTGAATGAATAATCATCTATCATATCTTCCATTTTATCGAAGTCATCTTCCTCTTGCGAGGTCTTGAATAATGCGAACTGTTCGTCTCCTAGATGGCTATCTACAATGTTTTCAAATCCATTAGTTAATTCATATCCATCTCCGTTAGAACTGGAGTAGCTTAAATCACCTTGAGCAAGTTGCCAAATAAACATTGAAATCAAATCATCTTGGCTTCTAGCAAGAAGCATGTTACCAGATGCTGGAATCCCGGACTGGAAGTTATCGGATACTGAAGGGTGTTCACCAGTATCTAGTGCTTGGAAACCATAATCCCACCATGATATGAAAGCGGGTCTTTCCGAAAATTTATCTTGAGTGTCTTGATTCGCAAGCCATTCATAGGCGCCATTCCATCCTTGATCATTAAATCCTGAACCAAAGGAACCCAAATACCAATTTCCAGAGTAAGAACTACTGTCTAATACGGAAAAACCAGCTAACTCCCATCTCAACGCATCAGGTATAATATTGAAAATTGTTTCATCAAGTTCATCTTCAGCCTCAACTGAACTAGGTATAGCAGCATCTAGACCATAAGTGAACTGTTGCCCACCCAAAAGAACAAAAATCAGTAGTATCGCTGAGAATGAGGGTGTCCTCCAAACAGCTTTCCTAGCACCTGTGATTCTGTCGGCCGGTGTTCTAATGCCGAATTTCTTCCAGGTCTTTAGAAGACCTTCCCAATTTGCTCTTCGCCAAAGTGAGGTAATCCCCCAAGCACCAAGAACTGCAACTGCAGGAGTTGCATTGAACATAAATCTAGCAGCAGTCCAAGCCATGTAAGTTGCAGCGAAAATCCAAATTCCAAATACTAAGTGTGTTTGGTTTCTGTTTCTCAAAGCAGACCATAAACTGTAGAATCCCATAGTAAGAGCAAGTACTAGTACAATTGGCCCTAATTGAGCAAATAGTTGACCTCTGTCTGGAGCATTTGCCTCAGCAACGGTACCGAAAATCTTAGTCTTGGTGAAATAACCGCTACCTGTGAATAAAACATCCCACGCATTAGATAAATCAAATTGCTTTAATGTCCATAATAGTACAAAGAAGATTGTCGCAATAACTGTCAAAGTTCCTAGGACCAATAACCAAGGCTTATCTCTAAATCCAGTTGTAACATAAGAAATTACCAATGAAAACCCTAATACGAACAGGAACGGTTGGAGACCTGTTCCATCGAATATCAAATCTAATTGTGGATGGCCATAGAATGGCAATGCCATTAACAGATTAACTCCAAGCATTGTCAAGAACAACGCATTGATAGATGTAGAATCTCTTCTTCTAAACATATTCAATGCTACTTGAGCAAAATATGCTAAGAAAAGGATACTCGGCCCGACTACGAAACCTTTCCAACCAAGAGATGCGACTCCAAAGGAGACACCTGCAAGAATTGCAAATGACATAGCAGCCTTTCTTTCTCTAGCTACGACTCCAAATGATGCGAAAATATCCGACAATCTTGGAGAAGAAGTTCTAGTAAGTCTTTCTGAACCAGAGAACTTCACTGCTTTCATCCAATACATGAAACCTAGAGATATGAATAACATCACAAAAGCATCGTGGTCAGCTAAAGCCCAAGTAGAGTGGCTAACGTGAGCAGGCATGAATGATATTAACCATGCAGCAACAACACTTGCAGACTTTCCGAAGTGATCTTTAGCAATTGTTGCAATTGGGAATATAGTTAGAGCGCCATAAACTGCAGGAAGACCTAGCATAGCGTACCAAACGGCATCATCACCTAACATAGGCTCTAATAGCATCGAAACTATAGCGATTGACCAAGTGAATAATGGAGGTCTTGGATTTACTCCACCTAACGGATATGCACGATCAGAATCAACAATCAAATGTGCTTCATTGGCAATAATGTAGTCGACTACACGCTTCATGTACCAAGGGTCAGAACCACCGGTCATGTCCCAGTTTCCAGTTCCATAAGCATTCATTGAAGGCACTACAAACCATTGCATACGAATGACTATTCCAAAGAAGAACGCCATTCCAACCATGATACTGGCCCAATGAGCATTCCAGAATTTTCTAGCACCGCTCATTTCGTGGTCTTCTCGGTTAGACCATCCGCCCCACTTCTCGTGAGTTGAAATCATATAGATTCCAACACAAATGAAGAAAGTAATACCCAGCCAAATCAATGCACCCCAGGTGCCATCGAGTTGTTCAGCTTGCCACATTCCTCTCTCATACCACGAAGATACTTGATAAAGAGACCACATTGAACCTGTGAGCATTGCTCTAGTATACCATCTCTCGGCAACCATTCCAGCAACAATAAATGCAATCATCCCAGTGAAGAATGCCGCCCAGAATCCAAAGTGTCCATGGTAACCATCAACGCTGGTAATTCCTAATTTATCTGCCATGGAGACAGAATCAAAGTGCCATAAACTTCCGATGTGTGCTAAAATCCAAACCAATAAAGCGATTTGTAAAGGAAGTGTTGACTTATTCCATGCAGATTGTGAAGATTTAATGTTACTAAACCAACCCTCTTCAGATTCAGGGTTCAATATACCCCTTGTCAAAACAGCAACTAGTAGGCCAAGCAATACAAATATCATCAAATAACTGAAGAATATGTAACCTAGAGCCTGTCTTTGTAAATTAAGAGTCGAGACAAAACCACCATCTGCTCTTTCAAAAATTGTATCCAATTCTGGATTATAGAACAGTGCTGCGATCATACCTAAATTTATTCCAATTGCAGCAAATACAGTCACTGTAGACCACTCAAATCTGCCTCTTGAATCAAAGAAGTACACTAAAAATGTGACTACAAGGAACTGTAAAGCAGTGAATGAACCCAAGTCAGTAAGGTGAATGATTGCTTGATGCCCAACCATAGCAACACCAAGTGCTGCGAGGGAAATGGTTGCGGAACCGTAAGGAATCAAATCATTGTTCTTTAGGATACGTGGTACAGTACCCAAAATCCCAGCGATGACGATGACTAGCATCGGCATCAAGTTGTCTTGATTCAA
>PAJN01000056.1 GCA_002710205.1 Methanobacteriota archaeon
GGACAGTGGATTTCGAATCCACCGCAATACCGGGCTATGCGATCTCGGCTGACAAGCCGCCCACCTGCACGACCATCATAAGAGTGATGTCACTCGGGTGGAATGATGAAGATTGCACTGAAGGGTCATGGCCACGACCATGTCATTGAATTGGAAGCAGGTTCTACTGTAAAGCAAGCTCTAATCGAGATTGGAATACATCCTTCGACAGTAATCGTGAGTCATGAGGACGTAGTACTGCCACATACCACCGTTCTGAATGCAGATGTTTCTCTAGACCTTACAATCGTAAGTTCTGGCGGCTAATCACATATAGATGGAATTAGGCGACTCAGATAATTCTGAAATCAAATCATCTGCCTTTCCAGGATGCATTTCCTTTAACTTGGCTGCAAGTCTATCTGTGGCATCAATTGGTACAGGTAGAGGAATTGACCACCACTTGCGAATCGTCTCAAGCAATAATTGTGCAGCAACCGGGTCTGCAGAATTGCCAACGGTTGTTGCAATCGTACAAGATGTATTGACATTCTTTACAGGACCCAATGCAGTAATCAATGCGGCCATCCCAATAACGCCTGCCTTAGGCTCGTCTCTGCGAACATCAACTCCTCGTGATTCGAGTTCAATTCTGTAACTTGATGAACTGACAATCGAAAAGATATCCTTTCTTTCAGCCGGGGCAGACATTCCTGCTAAAACCAATACTTCTCCACCTTCAAACAGTTCTAGAACTGTTGCAGCCATCTCATGTTGCCCTTCAGGTGTCATTGGTTGTGCATCACCAGTTAGTGTGAAAATTTCTCTACCATCTATTTCTAATTTAGAAAGCAGGATATGAGGTGGGGCAAGTAATCCATTCTCATCCAATTTAGCTAATGGTGGCAATGATGGATGAATGATTCTAGCAATAGGTTCAGCATCCAATTCGCTATTAACCGCATCAACCGCTAATTTACCGACATCGCCAACCCCTGGCATGGCGACCAATAGTAGGCCGCCTGCCGTTTGGGGCTGCGAAATCCAGTCGATGAGCACACCCATGAAAGGCCCAGCGTATTTTGACGCGGTATAATGATTCGCATCATTCTTCTTCGCTAGAAGCCAATGTTGGAAGTGTTTCAGCCCACCCGTCTTCTTCCACTCCTTCGAGTTGTCTTCTCAGGTGTGCCCTCTTATCCTCAGGAGACCATTTCATAGGTGCTGCAGCTTGAGCATTGCCTCCACACTTGGGGCATGTAGTTGAAAGTGAATATGCACCGCAATCTTTGCATCTCTGCATTTGTTGGCGAGCCATTTCACTCCCTCTCTGCTTCAGCAGAACCGCCAGCTGCAACAACTACATCGATACATGCTTTAGTGGCATTTTTCCATGCCTCTTCTGCGGTTTTGAAATCTGGTGCTTTTAGATCGATTCTGTAAGAAGGCGCTCCGTCATAATGGCAGGTAACAACTAACTCTGCTTCTTTGTCTGAAACATTTTCTGCAGCAATCAGTGCCTCTCTGATTACTTCAATTCCTTCCGCTTGGTCGACGTTAAGTGTAAAACGTCCTCTAATTTCAACGGTATCTGGAATAATATTCTTGACTGCTATCTCAATGAAAGGTGCTATCCAATCGCCTTCATATCCAATTTCTGAAAGAGATTCCGGAGTCTTAGCGGCCTCTTCAAAAGCCCCATAAAGAGTTACGAACGATTCTGTCAAGTCCGCTTGATATTCTGCGTGCTCATCGTCTGACCATCCAACTTGCTCTGCTAAAACTTTGAGAAGTTGTTTAGCTCTCTCCTCATTCTTCCATTGTGCAAGTCTGTCTCTCTTTCTTTCTTCGCTGACGGATTTGAGGGACAATTCTAGCGATTTCTTGTCATTACGGGTTCTTAGTACCTTACAAATTAATCTTTGACCAGGGCGAACAAACGCTCTAATATTTTTGACCCAACCGCTTGCGATTTCACCTATGAAAATGAATCCTTCAATTCCCTCGAATTCCTCGAGATCAACATATGCGCCGTTTTGTTTTACTTCGCGTACTAATGCGACAACGAGTTCTCCTTCAGAAGGACCATTTTCGAGGAGATCAACGGCCATGGAGGACTTGCCTCCATTCACTCAAGGGTCTCAACGACGTTGCAGCCGACCAACTGGGCCTTGCCACCAGCAGGATTTGTCAGAGTGGCGCCACATACTCCACAAGCGATTGCGGTTGTAGCACGGGAGAAGATGATGCTCTCATTGGAGCAGTCTCGACATGAGACTTTCAGGAACTTAGCATTCATATTTTACACCTCAGTTATCCACAAGCTCGAATTTTTTAGCACGCTGGCAAGGTGCATAATGCGCCTTTCCAGTTTCAGTGCAACGGAATAGAATATTTACACGCTTTGTTGGCTTTTCACGACCATCAGGTTTTGGACGAGGGAAACCGCGGTATCCTGCCATGACTCTACGGAAACGGCGCTGACCCCACTTTAGTTCACTTGCGCGCTTCTTTTTGACACGCTCTACGGTATGCATTGTATGCTTACCAGCACTAGGACTGTATCGCTTTACTTGACGTGGCATCTTAACCATAGTCTCACCTTGAGCATTCGGCCCACAAGCGACCCGTATATAGTGGTGACGGATTGGTAAAAATCACGAATCAGCCCACTGAGGCTAAGATTACCGGTGATGTTCATAAATCATAATGTCGCCGTCCAACATATGGATTCAATGCTAGAGGCTGCAATCTGGTTTTGGATACCCTTGTGTTTGGTGCCTGTTGGCATATGGTTCTCAATAAGCGGGAAAGCGAAATCAGTTGGAAAGTTAGTCGCTGTCATTGGGCTCATTCTAGTTATGGTCTCATCCTGGACAGTACCATCTTCTGATTCAACTGCAGGTGGCCATTTGTTGCTATCAATTCTAGCACCTTCGTTGCTTTTAGCATACGGAGTACACGGTACGGTTTTTGGTGGAAATGTACCGGTAGGAAGATTGGATTCATCAGCCCGTTGGAGTGGAGCTATGGCAATATTAACTTCGCTGCTAATTTTCTGCCTGATGCATTGGTATAGCATCACTCCGTTATGGAGAGATGGCGAAGTCAACCCTTACTGGATTGTGTTCTGGCCAACATTTTTGCTATTTGCCACATCTCTAAGTTCAGTTGCTGCAGTAGCATTGGCAAGTTATGGAGATAATCGATTAAACGAATCCATAAGCCTCGCAGTTCTTTCTGTTGCAATGGCTGGTATCGCTCTTGCAGCGATGATCTTCGATGGATATATGACTACCTCTAACGAATTTAGAGACTATCTTTGGTTAGCTGCTGCTGATATTTTCGGTACAATCGTTGGCATCTCTCTGGCTATAGCAGCCTTTGCAATCGTCATTTGGGCTTATGAAAATTCATTACCTCTGCCAGAGAATTCACCACCTCCTACTGAAGAAGAGATCAAGCATGTTGTTTCTTTAGCTAAGAATCACATTGGAGGTGAAGAAGAATGAAGCAATCGCAATCCTCTTGGAAATTGCTAATACTTGCTGCGTTGTTACCAATTCTTGTTCTTGTAGCAATCAATGTTACCGGTGAGTGGAAAAATGATTTCCATCCCGAATCATTCAAGAGATTTGGCAACGCTGTGCTAACTTCTTATGTCGTAATGGGAATAATACTGATTGGGAATCTGTTCTTCTATGCAGATTCGAGGCATCGCCCATTTGCACCTTTTGTTGGTATGATTTTTGCTTTGGCGGTTGGAATAGTAATCGCTTGGGCACTAATTTCCAATGATGATTTATTGCTGGAAGCGAATAGTGGATTACGCGCTCAAATGTTATCCAATGTAGTGCATTTACTGGTTAGTGGTACAGCAATGGCTCTAGCATCATTATTGGCTATTGGCGTAACTTTCGCTATGATTACTGGACGTAGTAGAAGGGTTCTTTTCGAAGAAGAGTAGATTTTGGTTTACCCGTCGGTTTGATAAAGGGAGGGCCGGTGGCCCAGCCGTTAGGTGATATCATGTCCAAGGGTACTCCATCAATGGGTAAGAGGCAGAAGACCACCCATATCCGTTGCCGCAGGTGCGGTAGAAATTCCTATCACAAGCAAAAGAGCGTGTGTGCATCTTGTGGTTATGGCGCCACTTCTAAAATGCGTTCATACGGCTGGTCAAAGAAGACTCACCGCCCCTGAACATTTCTCTAATTTAGAGAAAGGGCTGTAAAGCCCCTGCGATTCGAATAGATTGGGCGAGACAAATGTGTGGCATTATTGGTCTCGTTGGAAGGCGTGGCTATCATATCAACCAATTACTGTATGATGGTCTCACAGTATTGCAGCATCGGGGTCAAGATGCAGCTGGGATGATGACAGAGCACGAAGGAAGATACCATCTTCGCAAATCTAACGGTTTAGTCAAAGATGTGTTTTTCAAAAGGCATATGCAAAATCTGTTGGGCTCCATCGGAATTGGCCATGTTCGCTATCCTACTGCAGGCTCATCTTCTGCTGCAGAGGCTCAGCCATTCTACGTAAACTATCCATTTGGGATTTCTTTAGCGCATAATGGAAATTTGACCAATGCAGATGAAATCAAAGAATTGCTAACCGGTGATCATCGCAGGCATGTTAATACAACTTCAGACTCTGAACTATTACTAAATTTACTTGCTATGGAATTACATTCCAGAACTCATAATGTTGCAATCGATGGTGAACTTCACGTTGATGTCAATACAATTTTTTCCTCAGTAGCAGCGCTGCACAAACAAATTTCAGGAGGATATGCATGTGTTTCATTAATTTCGGGATACGGTATTCTTGCCTTCCGCGACCCTAACGGAATACGTCCACTGATTTTTGGAAGTAGAGAAGTCAACGGAGAGAAAGAGTGGGTTGTCGCTAGTGAATCTGTAGCAATCCATGCCCTTGGTTTTGAAGTTGAACGAGATGTATTGCCTGGTGAAGCGATATTCTTGACCTCAAATGGACAGATATTTACTCAGCAATGTGCAGAAGAAACTCATCATTCTCCGTGTATTTTTGAGCATGTTTACTTTTCTAGACCTGATTCAATCATTGATGGGATTTCAGTTTACCAAGCGCGTTTGAATCAGGGTCAAAGGTTAGCTGAAAGGATATTGGAACAATTCCCAGACCATGACATAGATGCGGTAATTCCCGTTCCTGATTCCGGAAGATATGCTGCGCTGCAAATGGCAGGAGCATTGGGTGTAGAGTATCGAGAAGGTTTCGTGAAGAATCGATATATCGGCCGTACATTCATTATGCCCGGTCAAGCCATGCGAAAGAAATCTGTAAGGCGTAAGTTGAACGCAATACCTCACGAATTCAAGGGTAAGAATGTGCTTTTAGTTGACGATTCGATTGTTAGAGGTACAACATCTGCTCAGATAGTTGAAATGGCAAGAGAAGTTGGTGCTAACAAGGTTTACTTTGCATCAGCGGCTCCTCCAGTTAGGCATCCAAATGTGTATGGAATAGATATGCCTGCAGTTACAGAATTCATTGCCAATGATAAGACAATTGACGAAATTGGAGATGAAATTGGGGCTGACAAATTATTCTATCAAACTCTCGAGGACTTGATAGAAGTAACCAGCATTCTTGGAGAACAATCTTGGGATGCTAGTTGTTTCAACGGCGAATATGTGACCGGGAATGTGACGCAACAATATCTTGATGATTTAGAGGCTGCGAGAAACGATTCAGCGAAGAGTGAAAAGAGACTTTCAGATGAAACAATTGGTTTACATAACGATGAGTGAGATGATTTGATGCAACAAGCTTGGATACTTCGCTATGGCGAGCTTGGTTTGAAGAGCAGAATTGTTAGGCGCCAATTCCAAAGAGCCCTATCCAATAACATGGAGACTTTAGCGGTAAATTCACAGATTTCATTGGTCCAAGATCGTATCAAATCGATGGAAGTTGTGACTAGTAATTCGCCACCTGAAGATGTTGAGGTCCTCCTTTCTCATGTTCTAGGAGTTGTAGCAATTGATCCAGCAATGGTGATTTCCGAAACTATCGAACCTTCGGATGTGGCCAAGGCCATACTTGAAAACGATGAACTAAGAGGTAAAAATAGAACATTTGGTGTCAGGACCAAAAGAGTCGGACCCAAAGGAGGCTATAGTTCTCAAGAGTACAGTGGAGAGATCGGAAGAACCATGTGTGAGCAAGACGATACACTATCTGTAGATTTAACAAATCCAGACATTTGGGTCAGATTAATTCTAGAACCGGAGAGAGTTTGGATATTAGGAAACAGAATCGTTTCCGCAGGTGGACTTCCCCCTGGTGTTCAGGGAGACGTTCTATGCCGGGTCACTGATGAGGAATCACTTCTCTCTACATTTTTGATAATGCGCCGTGGCTCAAGAATTATTCCCGTAGAAGGTAGTGACGAGGTACTTCTTGAGATTTTGAGAAGTTGGGACCCGTTCATTGGAAGGAAAACTGCGATTATGGATTTACATGGCAAGGTCAAGCAGAGGCATCCTTGGGGCGTAGTTGGCATAACTGTTGAAGAAGGAGAATCGTTGATTCAACGTCGAGAATCTGATGTCAAAACAGTACCTTTGTCAACTCTAGAACCACTTTGTGGTTGGACAGATTCAGAGATTGAAGCACTCTCTAAACATATCAGAGCACCCAACAAGAATCTGTGCATGCCAAACTTGGATGCATGGGTATCATGAATGATGGCCTTACTGGACTTTACATGGCGCTTACTGTACCGGTGGTCAGCAAGTTCGACGCTACCGCTCGAATCACCGCTATCTCCAGTGGAATCAACTTAGCATATGGCCAGGTTGATGGTAGATTGGTTATCGGTAAAAATGAACTTTCTCTATCTCCAATCACTTGTATGTATGAATTTCCATTCGGCGATTTAATTGTAGGAACTAGTGAATCGTTACAGATATTCAGAGATGGTGATGAAATTTCTTCGCACACATATGAGACAGGAATTGATGCTCTTTCTGGTAAAGATGACACTGCTGTGGCAATCGACGGCCTAGGAAGGGCACACATCATTGATTCAGCGGGCAATATTACTTCCATAAATGAGAGTTCAGTTCTATTTGCAAAAGTAGGGCCAGAAATCGCAATAGCTACTGAGTCTGGAAAAGTCAGCACATACTCACTCGATGGCCATAAGGTGTGGGAAAGGCCGATGAGAGGAGAAGTAGGCGAGAGGATTACCGCTATCGGATGGAACGATTCTACATTGATAGTTGCCCGAGAAGGTCACGGTTTGGTTCCAGGTGATGAAGAGGCATTAGAAATCGAGCATTGGGAATCTCAACAACTAATCAAACGACATGATGTTAATCGTCGAGTTATAGCAATCGATGGTCTCTGGATGGGATTAGATATGGGCGGAATAATGCATGATGAGACTCTAGTCGCAGAACTCAGTCATCCAGCTCACATAGTAATAGATAGAGGGGATTCGACTTTAGTTGGCTCTTGGTTCCATCTACACTGTGTCAATGGAGAAGGATTACAATGGGCTGTTGAAACTCAAGGAATGGTTGAGCATGTTTCAGTGAATAAAGATGGGTCTTCCGTATTGATTGCCGGTAGTGATCAAAATGATTACACCGACCCTGAACCAGTAGTATTAATCGATTCCACAGCTCAACCTACTTCGTTAATTGAAGAGGACACTGCGATAGATGATTGGGGAGATGCACCAGCAATTGAAATCGATGCAGAGGAATTGTATGGAGATGACACTTCGCTCGAAGAATTAGCAGGTATCGAGGCGGTAGAAGTCAGCGACACAAACAATCTTCTTGATGCCCTCAACGATGAAATCGAAATTGAAACCTTAGCGGTCGAGGAGGAAGATTTGATGTTAGCATTGTCGCTTGATGCAGAAGAAATTATTGCGCCATTACCAGATGCGGGCGGTGATCAATCTCTCAAGGCAGGTGAGGATGGAACTGCAGTAGTAACTTTAGATGGTAGTGAAACTCAAGACCCTCAAGAGAGAATTACTTCTTGGTCATGGGTTGATTCTAGTGGGAAAGAGATTTCTAACAATCCAGTTGTTAGAGTGAAGCTCAACAAAGGCAACCATCGTCTTGAATTAAGAATCAAGGATAAAGATGGACGTTGGTCTTCAGATTCTATAGATGTGAGGATTGAGTGAGATGGTTTCTTCGCCGCATATCGCACATTTCTTTGTTACAGCATTACAGCAACGATGTAGTATAGTCACAAATCCGGAAAATGGTCAATCCGTGATTATTGATGGAGGCGGTGATTCTGAAAGAATCATACAATGGTTGGATTCAGGATTAGGTTCTCCTGATGATGAAATCGGTTCATTTGATGGAGAAAGAAATGTTGTTGCCCTAATCAATACACATGCCCATTTTGACCACAGCGGGCATATTCCATACTTGAAAGAACACTATTCTCTAGAGTGGTGGTTACATGAGGATGATTTTTTCTTGCAGAGCTTGGCACAAGAATCAGGACGAAGATGGGGTTTCTCTCTACCAGAACCCGCAGAGGCAGAAAATACCTGGGAGCACGGTGATGTACACACTTTTGCAGGTATGGATTTTGAAATCATACACACCCCAGGGCATACTCTGGGTGGATGTTGTCTGCGACTAATTGTAGACGATGGTCCTGACCACTTGTTTGCGGGAGATACCTTGTTTCAAGGTTCAATTGGCCGTACCGATCTGCCAAATTCTGGCGGAGATTTGGATTTGCTTTTACGAATGATAAGAGAAAGACTGTGGCCGCTAGATGAGGACACAATAGTCCATCCAGGACACGGACCACTAACTACTATTGGGCAAGAAAAACGAACTAATCCGTTCCTAAACGACGGATTTAGAGGCCGTGGTTCTTGGTTATAATCAAGACATCATTGAAGATAGTGCTGATTCTAGAACCGGCAGAGTTTCTTCCCAAGTTGCAACGATTCCGTAGTCAGCGTGAGAGAAAATAGGTGCATCTGCATCTTTGTTAACTGCAACGATGTACTTAGAAGAACGCATACCTGCAAGGTGCTGAATCGCTCCTGAAATTCCTACAGCAATGTACAGATTCGGATTCACAGTTTTACCTGTTTGTCCAACTTGCATTGAATGTGGAATGTCCTCCCAAGTGTCAACTGCTGCACGTGAAGCACCAACTGCTGCTCCCAATACATCTGCAATTTTCTCCAAGTGCGAGAAGTTGTCTGGGCTGCCCATTCCTCTACCGCCAGAAATAATGATGTTAGCTTCAGCGACATCAAGCCTTTGTGAAGCCCTAGCAATAATTTCCTGAACCGCAGTTGATACATCTCCGGATTGGTCGACAACTGAAACGTTTGCTGCGCTAGAAGCAGCAGCAGGGAATACATTTGCTCTTACTGAAACCGCAGCATCACCGGATAGAGACACTGTTTGCATGGCTTTTCCAGAGTAAATTGGGCTGGTCAAATTCATTCCATTTATTGCCACAACATCTTGAACGATAGATAGGCCTCTTCTTGCAGCGACTCTTGCTGCAACATCCTTAGATTGAGGTGTTGCAGCAGCGATAATAATTCCTGATGGTGCTGCCGCATCGATAGCAGCAGCCCAAGATGATGCATCATAATTAGCAAAGCAATCACCCTTTACTGCGATTGTTCTGCTTACTCCGTCATATCCTGCTCCATCTGCAATTGATGCATCTGTGCATGGAACGATGACCGTTGGCGAAGTACCCAAAGCGATTGCTGCACTGACTAATTCAGCGGTTACTGGTGCGATTGAACCCTTGTTTGTTTCTGCTATAATTACACTCTCTGACATTTTATTCACCTCAAATAACGTTAGCCTCATCTCTAAGCAATCTTGCAACTTCTTCAGCAGAAGATCCGCCTTCATACTTCTTTCCTGCCGGCTTTGCAGGTGGTGGTGATTGTGATACGATTGTTACGGTTGATGAAGGTGCGTCTGCGCTCACAACATTCACTTGAGCTCTCTTAGCCATCATTATTCCCTTGACATTTGGCTTTCTGACTTTCAGATTTCCTTTGTCGCAGGAAATTACAGCGTTTCCTGAAACAGAAACCTTTGCTGAACCGGATTCAACTGGAGTGGTAACGGTGAGTCCACCTGTAAAAGATGCATCTGTAATGTTTGAAACACTAGCCCATCCTAATCTTTCTGCGACACCTGGTCCGGTAGATCCTGCACCTGTGTCAGCCGCAGTTTTCCCACAATAGACAACTTCAGCGCCTAAGTTTGTAATCGCTTGTGCGAGTGCAGATTGAACCCCGTTGGAATCTAATTCAGTCCAAGAGTCATTCCAAACACGAACAATTTCATCTACGCCAATTGCTTTTGCATCTTTCAGAACTTTGTCAGAGTCAGAACTACCCAGAGTTAGAGCGGTTACTGTTCCACCATCTGCTTCTTTGTGCTGCAATGCTATCTCGATTGCAAATTCATCATACGGGCTAATTACCCACTTTACAGAAGAAAGGTCTACTCGGTCGCCACTGACTACAATTCTTGCATTGGTATCAGGTACTCGCTTAACTAAAACAACAATGTTTGGCATATTATTCACCCAACCCCCCTTGGGGTTGGTTGGGCCATCAAAACCCCGTTCATGAACCTTGTCTAATCATTTTGTTAGTTGATTCACCCGTTCAAGTGTTTCTGGATTTACTTCGAAATAGTCTGAAACGACCGCTAATCCTTTGGAAAGACCTGATGCTACGCCCATTTTAGCATCGAATGGATGGAGGGTGCCATCTGCTACCGCTGATTTGAACGAATCAAGGTCCGTCCAAGTGCTTGGCTCTCCAAATTCTGGCTTTGGAGTGACATTAACTTCTCCAAACTCTGGGAGAATAATATGTTCTATTAGTTCATAGACTGGAGAATCAGGTTGTTCTGGATCAAGATATGCCTTGCGCATTTTCTTTGATAATTTAGCCTCATCGTCATGCAAAAGAATCGCACCGCTTGGGTCTGATTTACTCATTTTGTGGTCGAATGATTCCATTCTTGCTCCTGAGGACTTGAGTCCAGAGATAATTGGGGTGTGTAGGCATGTGGCCTTGTACCAACCCCATCTGTCAGCCACGTCTCGCATGTACATGTGCGCCTTGCGCTGATCCATTCCTCCAATCGCTACATCTATGTCCATTTCAAAAATATCAGCAGCTTGTAGTGCAGGGTAGTAAAATCTTGACAAATCTCCGTCCGATGAATCTTCACTGCGCCCCATAATCGAGAATGTTCTTCGAACCCTTGCAAGGCTCATGTTCTTTGAACATCTTAGAACTCTGGCCCAGTAGTCACCAGAATCCATTATGCTTGACGCCCAAAGAAATCGTAGTTCTCCTGCCCCTTCTCCTTCTGGAGGATTGCCTAGGAGTGCTCTGAAGGTTTCTTCCATGTAGGTTGCAGTCGTTTGGATATCTTCCATGACTCCCCCGAACTTGTCGTTAACCCAAGCATGCCAATCTGCTAAGAAAATCAATACATTTGCTCCTGCATCTAACATTCTTTTCATTTGAAGTGAAATTACCTTCCAGCCAATATGCGCTTTTCCAGAAGGCTCGAATCCAACATAACAGCGGATTATACCGTCGCCTCCAGCAGATGTGCCATCTGCCAAACAATTCACCAAGTGGTCGATTCCTACAGATTCTTCCACATATCCAATCATTAAATTGAGTCTGTCCAAAGTAGAATCATCGAGTTCAGCCGCCCTCGGGCATCTCTCGATTAGACTCTCCTTATCCAACATTAAATCGCCTCATAGCAAGTCATTCAATTTCTTGACTCTGCCTTCAGAAGGAGCGGTTCCTTCTTCGATCATTTTTTCGAGTTCAGCAATCATTTCATGTGCTTTGTCTATGGTATCTTGAGTTATTGTAGACGACATCTCAATTGATTTGTGTGCCATTTTTATTGCAGAACGAGCCTTAGAGAACTTCTTTGCTTGCTCCTTCGCTTTGTCACCACGTTGTTTCGCAGAGTATCCAGTTGCTTGGTCTAGGAAGTTGGACCAACGGGATCTTGATTGCATTGCTTTTTCTCTTCCACCATCTTCGGAAAGGAAACTTGACAAATCATCTCCTTTCATTTGCTCAACATCAACCTGTAATTTACCATCTTGAGTGTATTCTGCAGTAACACTTGTTAGTATAGCAAAAGATGCTGTAAATACGCCATCTGCATTTACTTCAACATCGTTGAAAAACTCAGTTGCCAACTTTGCTAAACCTGCATTTCCATTCATTGATTTGATGATTCCACGCTTGACTTCGAATCGCTCCATGTCTTTTCCCAAACCAAATAGGGAGATAAGGACTACCTTTGAAACAGTAGTTCAAGGCGGGGCCTTTTTGGTGAATACTCGCTCCCCGAGGTATGCGCAGATTAGCAATATTGTTGACAATTCTGATGATGTCACACCTAGTCAGTGCATCTCCTGAGATTACAGTTAGCCTAAATCTGGAGAGGAAACTAGCTGATTTTGACTTGGGAATCAATGGTGGAGAAATATCTCCGGATGGCGATACTGTACTTATTTACGGAGAAGATGGATACGCTCATCTGTTATCTGCTAGCAATGCAGATGATGAATCTACAGATGTCCGGCTTGAAAAGGAGACCGATAAAGGCCTCAATGACGCAACTTGGCATCCTGGGGGAAAGAGTGCATTAATTGTTGGAGATGATGGTACAATCTTACGTTTCAACTCCACAAATTATGCTCTTGGAGAAGCTGAAGGCTCGTTAGCAATGTCGGGAATAGATATCAATGCAATCCATTTTACTGCAGGTTCTTCGGTAGCATACCTTGGAACTGACAATGGACAGATTTGGAGATATTACGCAGACACATTCACTTTGTTGAATGATGAAGCATCGTCAAGAATTACAGATATTGATTGTTTGAAGAACAAAAATATCTGTGTCGCAGGTACATTGAATGATGGAGTCGCTGTAATTGACCAGGCAGATACAGTAACATGGTTGCCAAATTCTCGCTACCATACATGGGTTGGTATAGGCTGTGAAGATGCAACGATGAACGCTTGTACAGGGTTTGCTAGCGGTCATAAGGCAGCATCTATAGAAATAGACATTCTAGATTCTACAAATTCAGAGTTGGGCGAGATCATTATTCTGGGTCAAATTGAGGGAGACACAATTGGAGATAGTTCAGCAGTTGATTCTTCGAGTATCATAGCACTGGCTCCTCTGGGAATGGTTAGGTGGAATCAATATTCTCAAGATGCATTCTTGATGTTTTCAAACGAGAATGCTTCCGATGAGGATGTACTGCTTGGCGGAGATGGCTTCGCTGTTGCTTGGGAAAACTCACAATATTCTGGCTTCTTGGTTACCAGCCAAGGAAGGATTGTTTCCTTCGAACCAGCTAGTGAAGCAGATGATGGAGAAATTCCAAATATTCTCATAATTTTAGTGGCATTATGCGTTCCAGGTGTATTCATTGGACTGATTTATTGGAATAGTCCTTGGTTACAACGGAAATACGCAAATTTGTTCAGCCGTAATAAAAAAGATGAGCAATAACCCCCTAACCTTCATGAGTCTCTTGCTACCGCAGCAAAAACATGGAGCCGTTTGAGGGTTTAGACTTCTACGATATCGAGTCACTTTTGACTGAAGAAGAGATAATGATTCGCGACATGGTTAGAGATTGGGTAGACGAGGAAGTTTTACCTAAAATCGAACATGCTTGCGAAGAGGGAATTTTCCCTGACGAATGGAGGGTTGCGCTTGGTGAAATGGGCGTTCTAGGCGCTCCATTGAAGGGTTATGATTGCCCAGGGCTATCTTATGTAGCATACGGATTAATTTGTCAAGAACTAGAGCGAGGCGATTCTGGACTACGCTCATTCGCTAGTGTTCAAGGCTCTCTTGCAATGTACCCTATCTGGGATTTCGGAAGTGAAGAGCAGAAAGAATACTATCTTCCAAAAATGACTTCAGGAGAATGGATTGGATGCTTCGGATTAACCGAGCCAGATTATGGTTCAAACCCTGGTGACATGATTACCAAGGCAGAAGATATGGGTGACCATTATCTGTTGAATGGTGCAAAGATGTGGATCACAAATGGAACAATTGCTGATGTTGCAATCGTTTGGGCCAAGTTAGATGGAGTGATTCGTGGATTTATTGTAGAGAAAGACGACGAAGGATTCAGTGCTCCTGAGATGAAAGGTAAGCATTCACTGAAAGCTAGCGTGACAAGTGAGCTTGTTTTCCAAGACTGCAAGATACCCAAAGATAGAATCCTACCAAATGTGAAAGGCCTACGTGGCCCGTTCTCTTGCTTGAATAATGCTAGATTCGGAATCTCATGGGGCGCATTAGGTTCTGCTATGGCATGTTTCCATTCTGCTAAGACATACGCTCTTTCTAGGATACAATTCGGTGTGCCAATCGCTTCTTACCAACTTGTACAGAATAAGTTGGCTTGGATGCTTAGAGAAATTACCAAGGGTCAACTATTGGCTTATCACCTTGGTAGAAAGAAGGATGATGGAACATGGTTCAATGAACAAATTAGCCTTGCAAAGATGAACAATGTAGACATTGCTTTGGAAATTGCTCGTGTTGCAAGAGACATTCACGGTGCAAATGGAATTCTAGATGAATATCCAGTCATGAGGCATATGGCTAACCTTGAATCGGTCAAGACCTATGAGGGTACTCATGATATTCACAATTTGATTTTGGGAAGATATATCACCGGAATTCAAGCATTCACTCGAAATTGATTCAAGGCCCTGACCAATTTTCGCAGTGATCGTAATCGTGACTTGAAAGTGCATTTTCATATGTGCGCAACTGCTTCACTGATTTACCATCAGACCATTTACCCATGTAACGTAGTTCTTCAGAATCAATAAGTTGATTCCTGTATTCTAATTCAGAGGTTTCGTTACCTTCTAAGCTAGCAACTAGCCAATTAGATTGGCTTGCAATCCTTCTGTAAAATCCCCAATCTGCTAGGTCATCGTGCGCTTCTGTAGCTTGAAGATAGTGGCTAGCAACCAGCCGAGGGAAACCATGCCTGTCACTAGGGATTTCGATGAATAATGCACCATTGCCCAATAGATTCTGATGGTGTACTCCAAAACATTCGGACACGCTCATGTCATCTTCACTTACAGCAACATGTGCTAAGAAATTATCAGGAATTCTTGTTGTGTTAATTTGAAGATGCTCCTGTACTGGACGTGCATAAGGTGCTTCTAGGCTGACAAATAATGCTTGGTTGCCCCAATTATTCTCTAATGCCCAATCTAGAGCGAGCAAAGCATATCCCGCACCGAGACTATGACCTCCGACTAGTAAAAAGTCAGAGTTTACATTTTCAGGTAGTAAAGTAACCATGAACTCTAATGCAGCATCAATTGCTTTCGCTCTTGGCAAATGATATGGGTGATTTGACATACCGTCTTCTTCATGCAACTCATATGTGTCATGCCCCGGAGGCATAACATCTGAAGGATATTGTATGAAAGCAACAGCAGTACCTCGTGATGCTAATGTCTCGACCCAATCAACATAAGATTCAAAGAACGGGTTGGCAAAGCCATGCAAAATTATCGCTAATGGCATCATTTCATCATGGTCTTTGGGTAATGCGAGATAAACTGAGAAAACAACATCTTCTTCGTAATCTCCTTGTATGCTAGATACTTCTTCTGGCATTGGGTATTCGTAATCATTGATTTCAACTTCATAAATTCCTTTTTCCATTTCCAATTTTGGCGGAGAAGGAGATAATCCTGCCATTGCAGTAATTCCGGGACTTATGAGCCAAACTGCTACCAAAACGAGCAGTATGTGGGCAATATTACTGAATTTATCTTTAGAATCTTTGAATGGGTTCCTTGGAATTCCACTAATAATCAATACACTACATAACATGATGAAACCATAGGTTGTTGGAAGTAATAAGAACGCATCTCGGTAATATGCCCAGTTTAGGAGTGTAAAAATGAATAGTAATCCGAAAACAATCCCAGTAATTATTACCGCAATCACCTTCTCTAAATTACTAGCTTTACTCGATCTGTAATATGAAAGTGGAACAGCGAGTAAAAAGAATGCGAAAATAAGAGAATGGTATTCTCTCAAAAAATAAGTCCACTCTAATGAACGCTTAGCCATTGGCCAAAACGCACCTCCCAAGTCATTACCTAACGCAAGAAGAATCAGAGGCTCAGATAGTGCA
This sequence comes from Methanobacteriota archaeon, assembly GCA_002710205.1. Classification (GTDB taxonomy): domain Archaea; phylum Thermoplasmatota; class Poseidoniia; order Poseidoniales; family Poseidoniaceae; genus MGIIa-K1. The sequence goes on from PAJN01000056.1 coordinate 16,261, forward strand.
AAAATGAATCCCGCACCAAAAAGCAATGCCAATTTGCGTTTGGATGGCATATCCATCCTTATCACCCCAATCAAACATCTGGTAGTAGTCCAATCTTGGATAGTCCAGTCCATACTGGGTTTAACCAGCCTGGAATGAATCTGTGCCTTAGATAAACAGCAGCAGCAAGTGTCAGCTTCTGGAATTTATTCAACTTGACACGCATTGTGAAAACATCACCCTGTTGTCTTTCTATCTGCTTCAAAATCTTGTCATAGAAAGCAATCATTGCTGCAGGAGAATATCTAGTACGTCTTGGAAGAAGAGGCAATAATTGCTTAGCCTCATCAAGGTAAGTTCTTGCACGCTTAGCATAATGATGAATGTAAGGTTCCCATGAAGTATTAAGCACTACATCTCCATTTAGTTCCGGTTCAGTAATACCATTTGCTTCGAGTTCGTTAAGTGGCAAGTAAACTCTGTTCCTTTGGATATCTTCTCCAACATCTCTCAAGACATTTGTCAACTGCATGAATATACCCCAAGATTCTGCAAACTTTCTTGCTCGTGGGTCATCATATCCGTAGATTTCAATGCACATTAATCCAACAACAGATGCAACTCTGTAGCAGTAAACATACAATTCATCGAATGTGCGGTACCTGTTGTTGTACAGGTCATCTTCCATTCCAGTAATTAGGTCATCAAACACGCTTCGAGGAATGTTGTATCTCTTCACAGTGTCTTTAAGTGCAAGGAAAACAGGGTCAGTGCTACTTGTTTCAGAATAACAGGTTGACAACTTCTTTCTGAAGAAAAATAGTTGTGTGATCTTCTCAAGATACAAATCTTCTTGCAATATTGTATCCTTGTTTTGCAGACTCTCTAACTGTTCGCGGTAAGCAACTGCTTCAGGATCCATCTCGCCTTGTGAGCCTGGGAATCTGTCTTGCCAGTCGCCGTCTGCAATATCGTCTGCTCTTCGGCAGAATGCGTACACAGCACACATTGCTAGCCTCTGTTCCTCAGGTAAATACTTGAAAGAATGATAGAAGTTTCCAGCTTCTCGCATGGTTAATTCTTCACAGTAAGAGTATGCTAATTTCATTAATTCAACCGGGGGGTCTCTTGCCCAAATCGGAGCATCTAGATGGTGAAATGGATCGATTAATTCGTCCTGCTCGCCTACAATTCCAATGAATGCTGCACCTTCTCTTAGTGCTTCCATTGCAGTAAGGCTAACTGCTTTTACAGCATCTGCAGTTAGGTTGACTGCAGCACGCAATCTTTCTGCAGCAGTCATGCCTTCTTTTTGAACACCAACCTCTTTCGAAGCACCGCCCTTTAGAGGGAACAGCAAGTCGAGAGGTTTGCGGCGTTCTAGCATGTCGCTCGGTGAGTATGTTTAACCCCTTACTTATCAGTGTGATGGTATTTTGCACACTACGCCCTAAGGGCGACAAATAAATTCTTAATTTTCACTCCAGAGTTTGAAATTGGTCTTGTCAAGTTCACTAAAACCAGGGTAAAATAGTTGGATTTCTTGTAACAATAAATACTGAGTAAGCAATAATTTACTAAAGATGTTAGTCTTTATTTACGGCATCTTTGTTCTTCTCTAGAAGTCTCTTGACTCCCCCTGGGATAATTAATGCTCTAAGCAATTTTTTTGCATATGATTTAATCTCGTCTCTAGTGACTTTTATCTTATCCTTGGAATCTAGTATATTTCCTTCTCTAAGTAGAGTTACTGTTCTTTGACCGATAAGTACTGGTAACATGCATGCAGCCTTCAATCTAAATTGTGTTTCAGGTAGCATCTTGATGTATTCTACAGCTGCATCTAAGTGGTCATTTGTAATTTCGAGATATTCGTCATACAATGGTCTGAATTTTTCGATATTTTTTGAATTGAGTAAATCTTCAGGAATCATATCATGTCTTGCTAATCCTTCAGAAGGAATGTAGCATCTACCAAAACGCAAGTCTTCAGGAATGTCTCTAAGAATATTGATCATTTGAAGTGCTTTTCCAAATCTAATTCCTTTCATGAAAAATTCTTCTTCCTTTTCACGTGATAATGAGAACATGTGTGCCAATGTCATTTTTGTCCAAAATACGCCCACGCAACCTGCGACTCTGTAGGTGTAATCATCCATTTCAGCATTGTCGACCAATGCTGAAATTGTTTCACCTTCATTTGCCGGTCCGAATCGCTCAAGGTCCAATATTTGGCCGCCAACTATTGTTTCAAGACATTCAAGCATACGCTCCTTGTCTCCTTCAGAATATACATCCAGTCCCTCGATGACATCCTCCACATTTCTCAGTAATTCAGCCTCACTGTCATTTTCTTGAATTTGAGCGATCTCAGAAAAATCTGGTAACTCGCTCGCTCTACCTTGTGCAACTTCGTTGTATCCTCGCAATAGCCTCAACAATTCTTCAGTCTCTCCATGCTTGGAATCAGCGATAGTGTCGGCTACTCTAGCTAGGAGATAAAGCAGACCGATTTGGCCTCTGATTTTCTTTGGCAGATATTTCAAAGTTGGATAGAATGAGCGAGATGTAGCCTCTAGTAGAGCATCAATTTTAGCATTGATGAGAACTGACAGATAATCCCCTCATCTAGGCCGAATGGGTTGATGTTCTTGACCCTGTGGGAGAATAGTTGTGAATTTTCAATCATGTTGTGATGACAAAATTTTGATGGTGCATATCGGGGACATTTAATCTCAAAAAATAGCAAGGCTTTATTTTGAACTAACCTAGCCCCTCTACGAGGGGATTACTGTGCAGTGCGGCTCTTGTCTTGAGGAGATACCCGATGACAGCATATTCTGTCCCGAATGTGGTGCTCGTCAGGAGATGAGCCGAGCAGGGGGTCTACCCGGCGTTGGCGGCATAGGTTTAGGCGGCCAAGATGTGAGTGGTGGACGCAATTTCGGCGTGGTTTCCGGCGAGGCTGTAATCAATCAGAATATGCAAGGAATGCCTAACCAAGGCATGCCTCCTGGAATGATGCCAGACATTATGGGACAAATTGCTCCTACACTTCCAGGTATGCCTCCAGCAAATACCGGTTTGCCTCCGTTAAACCCAGGTATGCCGCCTTCTAACGTAACTCCTCTACCGGGCCAAGCTCCTCCAAACATTGGTGGTTCTAGAGGAGATATGCCTCCTGCGGCTAAAGGTCCTTCATTAGCCAGTGGCGTTGGACCGAACCCTCAGGTCGGAGATCTGGGTAATCAAGTGGGAGGAACTGCGGTTTCCAATAATCCATCATTATCACCTACAGATGCTATGGTTAACAGAATAGCAGAAGCAGAAAGAGCGGTCAAAAATGAAAGAAGGAGCCAATGGTTGCAAATGAATCAGCAATCCGCAGCTAATGTATTATCTTCAATTGGAGGAGAATTGCCTTCACATCTAAAGGGTCAGGACGAGACCAGTGCAGCAGAATTCCTTGCTAATGCTATCGGCTCAGGAAAAGAAGAGTCCGGCAATGATGCATTGTTTAAGCGAATGTCAGAAGTCGCCGTTCGCAGAGTTGCTCGTAAGCGCGGTGTTGCTGTAGATACTCCTCAAACAAAAACAGAAAATGGCGTTCTAATTGTCAATGTTACATACATCGATGACGGAAGAGTTCTCGATACACCTGAAGATCTTTCTGCAGCATTTGAGCATGCCATTTCGACTGAAGTTGCTCTAAAAGGTCTTGAGGCAATAGTCGAAATCAACTTATTCAGATCTAAAGATGGTGCTGTCAATCAAATTGGTAGCGATGGTGCTGCTCCGGTAGAAGAAAGCGATGAAGAAATGTTTGCTTGTGAGGTCTGTGATGGCCTTGTGAAAGAATCTGATAATGTGTGTCCACACTGTGGGGCAATTTTCGAAGAAGAGGATGATGAGCCAGTAGTTGGCGGTCCTCCTACTCGTGGAGGCCCTCCAGGTCCCTCAAGAGGTGGTCCACCGGGACCGTCAAGAGCAGGAGGCCCTCCTGGTCCTTCGAGAAGCGGCGGCCCTCCAAAGCGAAGTGGTCCTCCAGGTGGCGGCCCAGGTGGTCCTCCAGGTGGCGGCCCTCCAGGTCCTAAGCGAGGCGGTCCTCCAGGTGGCGGCCCAGGTGGTCCTCCAAAGAGCGGCGGCCCTCCAGGTCCTAAGCGAGGCGGTCCTCCAGGTCCTAAGCGTGGGCCACCAAAGTGATTCAATCTTGTAGATTGGTTGATTTAGAATTAGCGTAGTCCTGCTTTCTTTAGGCTAGCTAGTAAGACCTGTCCCAACTCACTTGGATCTCTAGCGCAAGCAATTCCTGCCGCTTCAAATGCTGCAAATTTCTCTTCTGCTGTACCCTTGCCTCCAGAAATAATCGCCCCAGCATGACCCATTCTCTTTCCAGGTGGTGCTGTGGCTCCAGCAACGAATCCAACAATTGGTTTGGAACAATTTTCCTTGGCCCATTCTGCTGCCTCTTGCTCGGCATTACCTCCGATTTCTCCAATCATTACAATTGCTTCAGTTTGTGAATCTGCTTCAAAAGCAGCCAAGCATTCGATGAATCCAGTTCCATTAACAGGATCTCCTCCAATTCCAATGCATGTTGATTGTCCTTCATCGATGCTCATTGTTTGTGCAACAGCCTCATAGGTTAATGTTCCAGATTTGGATACGATTCCAATTCTTCCTTTAGCATGAATATGTCCGGGCATAATCCCTAACTTGGCACCACCGGTCTCTCCTGGTGTAATTATTCCAGGGCAATTTGGACCGATAAGTCTGACATTCTCACGGTTGGCAACATATGCTGCAGCCTTTACCATGTCAAGGGTTGGAATACCCTCAGTGATACAAACAATCACTCCTTCGCCCTTGATTGTCTCAAACGCATTTGCGGCTTCCATTATTGCTTCACCAGCAAATGGCGGTGGTACGTAAATTACAGTTGCATCCGCATCTGTTTGGGAAATTGCCTCCACCATACTGTCGAAAACAGGAACTCCTAGGACCTCTTGTCCACCTTTACCAGGTGTAACTCCTCCAACGAGATTAGTGCCATATTCAACCATTTTTCCAGCATGGAACATACCTTGCTTACCCGTAATTCCCTGTACTAGGACTTTCGCATCTTCTTCAATCCAAATTGCCATTTCACTCACCGCCTCCTATTAGAGATACAATTTTCTGGGCTCCATCTGCCAAATCATCAGCAGGGTGTATGTTCAGGTCAGAAGCTGCGAGAATCGCTTTTCCTTCATCGACATTTGTTCCTGCTAGCCTGACTACTAGTGGAACATCCAATCCTAAAGATTCAGTAGCTCCAATAACTCCTCTTGCGATGATATCACAGCGCATGATTCCTCCGAAGATATTTACTAGAATTCCCTTGACATTAGGGTCTTCAAGAATAATTGAGAAGGCAGTCTTAACCTGCTCTTCATCTGCTCCGCCTCCAACATCCAAGAAGTTTGCAGGCTCGCCGCCATAGAGTTTGATTACATCCATAGTGGCCATAGCTAATCCTGCGCCGTTGACTAGGCAACCAATGTTTCCGTCCAACTTAACATATGATAGACCAGTCTCCTTGGCTCTAATCTCAACTTCTTCTTCTTCTGATAGATCTCTGAGATCATTCCATTCCTTGTGTCGGAATTCAGCATTCTCATCAAAACTAATTTTGGAATCTAGGGCAATCATTTCATCATCTTCAGTCTTGACCAGTGGATTGATTTCGACCATTGCGCAATCTTGTGCAACGAACATGTCATACATCTTTCCTAGCATCTTGAAGAAGGATTTCAATGCATTACCTGACAATCCTAATGCCATACCCAAATCCCTTTTCTGGAATCCAAGTAGTCCCGAATTAGGGTCGACGTTGATCTTGTGAATCTTTTCAGGAGTATTGTGAGCAACATCCTCAATATCCATTCCACCTTCAGTAGATGCCATGATTAGTACATCCTTACTCTCTCTATCAACCAGCAATGCAAGGTAGTATTCGTGGGCGATTGCACATCCGGATTCGATGTATAGGTTGTTGACTATTTTTCCTTCATCTCCGGTCTGGATAGTCACCAGCAAATTTCCAAGAATGTTCGAGGCATAGTTCTCAACCTCTTCTCTAGAAAATGCGATTTTCACTCCACCCTGCATTACTTCTTCGCGTGTGTCCGGGTTGTACATTGTACCCTTTCCTCGTCCACCTGCATGAATCTGACTTTTTACTGCTACAACCTTTGAACCAAGAGTGTCATATGCCTCTAGTGCCTCGTTTACGCTGGTACAATGTACTCCTTCCAATACTGGAACTCCAGCTGATTTCAGCAGTGCTTTTCCTTGATACTCGTGGATGTTCATGATTCTCCTCAACCCCTCCGACCAAAAGACGCCCCTTCAATGATGCGATTTGAAATGTGTAATCTCACGATGCGTTCAATAGCATAGTTGTAGTCGGATTGGATATGCAGGTAGTTGTTCTTGCTGGCGGAATAGGCTCACGTCTGCGCCCTTGGACAAATGATATCCCTAAGCCTCTACTTCCTATGTTGGATGCTACCTTGTTAGAGAGAGTTGTTGAGGGCGTTCCAAGTGATTTGGTCGATGAAGTCATTGTAGCAGGTGGCTACAAAATTGATATGATCAGAGATTACTTTCGCAAAGCTGATGTTGATTTTGATGTCAGAATAGTTCCTGAAGATGAGCCATTGGGCACTGGAGGCGCATTAGGAAACTGCCGTGATATTGTATCTGGTAGATTTGCATGTTTCAATGGAGACATAGTATCATCTTTGGATGTAGGGATGATGCTTGAGCAGCATTCATCTATGAATGTGAAAGGCACTCTTGCACTTTGGGAAGTCGAGGACCCTACCCGATTTGGAATTGTTGGATTAGATTCCACAAATAATATCACACAATTCAAAGAAAAACCGAAACCAGAAGAGGTATTTTCCAATTTGATTAATGCTGGTTCCTACATTCTTGAAGATGATGTTTTTGACATCATGCCTAAGGATAAACATAGCCTTGAGAGAGATGTATTCCCGGTTCTTGCTGAAGAGGGAAGTTTAGCAGGTTTCCCGTTCGAGGGGTACTTCATAGATGCGGGTACTCCAAGCAGTTGGCATGAAGCAGTACTGCGATGTATAGAAGAAAAGAGATTCAAAACAGGTTCGATATCTGGTGGAACCTGGCATCAAGGAAAGCATACAATTGCAAGAAATTCGATGGTGCAGGATGGGTGTTTTGTCGAAGGCGATGTAAATCACTCAACGATACTACGCGGTGCTAGAATTAATTCAGGCGCAGTTGTTTCGAATTGTCTAATCGGAGAGGGTGCATTAATCGAAAGTGATGCAAAATTGACAAATGTTGTTGTTGGTCACGGCAGTATGGTTCCAGCAGGGCATATCCAATCCGAAGGTACGATTTGAATCGCAGTTTCCAAAAAGGATACGCACTCAGGGTATTGCATGGATGCCCCATTAATCGTTGTGAATTTCAAGACATATTCGTCTGCAATGGCAGGTACTGCTGACAAACTAGGTCAATTGATGGCCGATGTTGAGACAGATGCAAGGATGGTTGCTGTTGCCAGTGCGTTTGACCTATCGAGTGTTAGTTCAATCTCAGGATTAGAAGTCTGGTCTCAGCACTTAGATCCTGTTGGCCAAGGTAGCCATACCGGTTGGTTGGAACCACAAACTGCAATCGAAAGAGGCGCAGTAGGCACAATCATCAATCACGCTGAGCACAAGGTTTCTCTAGAACATGTGAGAGATTTGATGGCAATGCTTCCTGAAGATTTCCCAATATGTGCATGCGCTGCTGACGTTGATGAAGCCAGAGCATTAGCAGAATTAGGTCCAACATTCATCGCAGTAGAGCCACCAGAATTGATTGGAGGAGATATTTCGGTTACAACCGCAGACCCTGCAATTGTTTCTGATACCGTTGCAGCTGTTAAGGAAGTAAATCCGGATGTCAGAGTTTTGTGTGGTGCTGGCGTAAAGAATGGTCAAGATGTTGCAACAGCAATTTCTCTAGGTGCGGAAGGAGTGCTTCTTGCAAGTGGAGTAACCAAAGCCAATGATGTTCCAGGAGTGCTCAAAGACTTGGTTTCTTTAATTTGAATTCCGGCTTAAATTTTATATTCTCGATAATAAATCGCTTACCATGGAGATAGGACACGAGTTTTCTCCTGGAGAGACTCCTAGTAGCATCTACATTGAGTTAGGTCAAGTTAAGGAAAAAGAAGCCCATGTTTGCATTTTTGATGGTTGTGAAAGGGGGAAAAGGGGATACAGCGATTATTGCCGTAAGCACAAGGCAATAGGCAAGATTGTTGAAGGTAAAATTGCTAGAGAAAAAGCGCTTAATGTTAATCCTAGCATTTCAATGTACGAAGAATCATTACGAATTCAGGAATCAGAATCATTGCAGATTCCGGAATCATCTCATCTAAAATCATCGAATCATTGCAAGCTTGGTGACTGCCAAAATCCAAGGAAAGGATACAGCGATTTTTGTCGCGAGCACAAGGCAATCGGCAAGATAATTGCGGGGAAGATTGCTCGAGAAAAAGCAATTGCAAAGATTGCTGAAAGAGATAATCAAGGTCAAGTCACTGAGACAAACCCTAGTCATTCATCATCTATACAATATGTAGACCAATCTGAAGATAATTCAGCATTCTTCATGGCCGCACTGATTTTCGTTTTGATAACTTTGGCATTTGTTATTGGGCCTGACTCCCCTACTGCAGACGAGGCATATTTTGCTGCTTGTTTCGCTTTACCGGCAGCTTGCGTATCATTAGGGCTTGCAATTAAAGATCCAATATACAGAGTTCTTGTTATGCTGTTTCTTGTTCCTGTTACAGTTTTTCTAATGTTTTACATATTCTTGTCAATGTTAGATGGCTTGCTAGGAACTGGAGGTTGTTTTGGAGTATGTGGGCTATCTGGCTGGGGTGGCCCTTAACTAACTCCGCTTCATTGAGGATTTAGCCATCTCAAGCGCTGACTGTTCCAGCCTCGCTCTTTTCAGGTCTTCACCGCCAGGACAAGTATCTCTATGCCCACAATTTCTGCAGGTTCGTTTGCTTTTTGCCAGAGGGATTTGTGATAGGTCACAAGATAATCCCAATCTGTAATGTAAATCGACCATTGCACTCATGTCGGCTTCAATCATTTTTATTGAATCCTCGGAATCACGCTGAGTACACCTTTCCTTCCAATTTTTCCATCTACCATTATTCCAATATAGGTTTTCTACAATA
>PAJN01000057.1 GCA_002710205.1 Methanobacteriota archaeon
CAGGGTCAAGGACAGGGTCAAGGACAGGGTCAAGGACAGGGTCAAGGACAGGGTCAAGGACAAGGTCAAGGGCAGGGTCAAGGACAAGGTCAAGGACAGGGTCAAGGACAAGGCCAATCTGGACAGCAAGGACAGCAAGGACAAGGTGGCCAACAAGGTCAGCAAGGACAGCAAGGTCAAGGCTCCCAGCAAGGTCAGCAATCCGGACAACAAGGCCAACAAGGCCAGTCTGGACAGCAAGGTCAAGGACAGCAAGGCCAGCAAGGCCAAGGTCAGCAAGGACAGCAGCAGGATAACGGACAAGGACAGCAACAGCAAGGCGGCCAACAAGGCGGTCAGCAAGGCGACCAGTCCCAACAAGACCAAGGAGGCCAAAACGGCCAAAATGGTCAGAACCAGCAGCAGCAAGGCCAGACCCAGAACGGTCAGCAAGGTCAGCAAGGTCAACAAAATGACCAGCAACAAGGCCAGCAACTGGACAACCAGGACCAAAACGGCGAAAACGACAACGATGGTGACGGAATCCCAGACGATCTTGACAATGACGACGATAACGACGGAATTGCAGACGATCTAGACCAGAATCCAAACGATCACGACAACGATGGCATCGACGACGCTGAAGACAACGACGACGATGGTGACGGAATTGATGACCGTGAAGAGACTCAGGACGGCGATGACACAACCAACATCTACGACCATGACAATGACGGAATCAACGACGCAGTTGACCTTGACATCGACAACGATGGAATCGACAACCGCAACGACTTTGATGACGCTAACAACAACGGTGTAAGGGACGCTGGTGAAGACCGAATGCGTGACCATGACAACGATGGAATGGACGACATAGATGATACCGACGACGACAATGACAACATCCTAGACGTGGATGAAATCGGTGGCGCTACTGGCGCATACCGCTACGACCACGATAACGATGGAATCTGGGACAGCACAGACACAGACGACGATAACGACGGCTTGTCTGACTGGTTCGAAGCTAACGACGGTAACGACCTAACTGGTCAATTCGACCACGACAACGACGGAATTGAAGACCACGTCGACGACGATGATGACAACGATGGAATCATCGACATCTTCGAAGTTTGAAGCTACTGAAGTTGTTTAGGCAGTTGTTGTATACCCGTTCGATTAGGTTCGGGTCAGCTGATTTCATCGGGGGTTCGCCCCCGGTGAAATCCCCCTCTTTCCTTTCTTTTCACAAATGCTGAGAGTTGATACTCAAACACTCACGTGATACCATATCGCACATACGCGTAGCGCGCTTGATATAGTCGGCGTCAGTCACGAGATGATTCCGGAGAGGTAGCTATGCTCTCAAAAAGACAATTTGCACAGAAGTTTGAGAATAGACGCAAGTCCACAGTATCTGTAGGTCTTGTGTTCTTGATGATTACAAGTACTTGGTTAGGATTGATTGCTACATTAAATCAAGAATACGAAGTTGAAACAAGACTGGTTGACGCAGATCCGCTTCAGTTAAGCGATGCTCAGTCGACAGACCAAGGAGGTCAAGGAGAATGGAACGGAGGCATGCCTCCGCAATACGGTTTGCAAATGCACGATGCACTTTGGGATTTGACATGGTCAGACCCAGGTGCAATGTATGGGCACATTGACGATGTATCTTCACTTTCATTGAATCCAAATTATGGATTAATGCTTGAAGAATCCGGTGCAGATGACCACGATAACGACGGAATTGACGACTTAAACGATCTCGATGATGACAATGACGGAATCTATGACTTACTCGAGAGGTTTGATGGATGTTATGGAACGGATCCATACGACCACGACAATGATGGAGTTCAAGACCACTTAGATTGGGACGATGACAATGACGGGATCCTCGAGGGGCCAATCGATTACGCAGCTCTTGAAGCACAGGGATTAGACCCAAGAAACGTTTCAATGCACAGATTCGTTGACCCAACTACCATCCACCCTCTAACCGGCCAACCAGTTGGTATTGCATATCGAGCAGACCAGCAGCCGTTTGACCATGACAACGATGGTGTTCCAGACGAAGATTCGGATGGTTCCGGCGCTGGAAGATATGATGAAGACGATGACAACGATGGCCGTATCGATCAATTCCGCTGGCCTTGTGATTTCGACAACGACGGCGACCAGGATTACTTTGACAATGACGATGACGGTGATGGAACTCTAGATTGGAACGATGCAAACCCATACGATGCTAGTGTCACAGGCGACATGGATGCCAGCGGAGCATTGTTCGACGCTCCAGTCACATGGAACTTCAACCAATACAGAATGTATTCAGCAGGTATCAATTTCGTTGATTTAGAAGCGGCCAAGGTTGATGCCAACGACGACTTCGACTATGCTGGCGGAGAAGATGGAGATGGTGCTGCAGGAACTCCTGCATTTACCACAATCGTAGATGGCGATTTAGATGGTGATGGAATACCGAACTTCATCGACCCTGATAACGATGATGACAATGTTCCAGACAGTTCAGATACCGATGATGATAACGACGGGCTTCTAGATATGTATGATCCAGATGACGACAACGACGGAATACCTGACGTTTGTTGGAACATAGACACCAATAACGACGGATTGAACGACTACACTGGCCAAGATTCCTCTCCATATCAGACTCCTGGCGCAGATACCGACAACACTGCCGGCCTCGACTGCGAAATCGATTACGATGCAGATTTAGATGACGACAGGTTTAGGCCGTTCGATCAAAATTACAACGGAATTTGGGATTGGCTTGACCCAGATATGGGCGGCACCCCTACTCCTGACGATGCTGTACAAACTCAATTTACAGCAACCGATTTCGCATATGATATTGACAACGATCAAATCGAAAACGAGAATGATACTTATCCGCTATCCATGAATTCTGAAGCATGGATTGCTACATGTATGTCTCCTGCAAATCCAAATCCGCCAAACCCAGACCCACGATGTTTGACAGAAAGGGCATCTTATTCACAATTCAACGATTGGGACGGCGATGGAATTTCCAACTGGGATGATATTGACGATGACGGCGACGGCATCATTGACATCATTGACATTGATTGGGATTGTGATTTTGATAACGATGCAGTATTCCACCAAATCAACGGTAGCTTGTACCGTGATGATGGGCCAAACGATGTTGATTCTGATATCGATGGAGATGGATTGCCCAACGACATTGATTGGGACGATGACAACGATGGTTTGAACGACCTATACGATCCAGATGATGGAAACTGTGGAATTGTTGATTTCGATGGAACAGACGCTTTCGCAACTCCTTACTATCCTCTTGGAGATGGCGCTGACCTTGATGGTAGTGCGGATAACCAAGATTATTCAGACAACGTCGACAACTATTGGGCTTTAGTTTGGAACGCAAACCCATTCGCTGATGTTGTCCTAAACTACAACGGATTTGACGCAACTACCAACCCTCCAACTGGTGGAGATGTTCCGGAATTCTACTGGTTCATGTTCACTCGATGGTCATCATACAATGGTGGTAATGAATGGGATATTGATGCAGATGGAGACTCTCTAATCAACGGATTGGATACTGACCAGGACGCTGATGGTATGCCTGATTGGTGGGACCAAGACGAAGGCAACGACGGTCTAATGGATGTAGACGACCTCAAGATGGGCGGCACAATCGACCTTACACAATGTGGTATGACCGTGGGCCAACTCGGGTCAGGATTCACTTGTGGCTTTTCCTACGCAGTCGCGTATCACATGCCACTGACAGGAACCAATGCAAACTTCGGTTCTCCATATTCAACACGCCCGGACTATAACTTCGACCAAGGAGCGGGCGGCAAGGTCCAAGGAGGAAATGATTGGACTTGTACGCCAGATTATATTGGTACAGCACAAACAGATCCAACAGGTGGATGCTGGCACTATGATTTCGGAGGAGATGGCGATGAAGAAAGTGCAATCTCATACGCTCAGATACAGGATAACAGGGACGCATTCCTAACATGGATTGGATTAGCCACTGGAGTTTGGCAGTGGAACTTTGATGATACTGCAAACGCAGGAACTGTCGGATTCCCTGATGAATTGGGTGCTGACTTACTGAAGAATGCTGAAGACGGAGATGTCGATGGCGACTTTACTAACAACACAATTGATCTTGACGAAGACTATGATGCAATCTACGATTGGAATGACGTTGACGACGATAACGACGGAGTATGGGATTTCTTCGAAGTAGATACGAACGATGATTGGGATGACGACGCAAATCAAGACTATGGAGAAGATTTCTTCACCGGTCTAAATTGTGATGACTTAGATGATGATGGAAATGATCAGGACGTTGATGGTGACGGATGGTTCCAAGCGGTTTGGGACAAAGGTGTAATGAGCCAGGGCCTGAAGTCTCCTAAGTTCTATGACGTTGACAACGACAACGACGGTGTACCTGATTCCGAAGATCCTGATGATGATAACAACGGAGTTCTAGATACAGTACAAGAATTACAACCTGGATGTTTCTCTGGAGAAGAGCAACATCCGTTTGACCATGACAATGATGGGATCGTTGACTGGGCAGACGACGACTTTGATGGCGATGGAATTTCTAACCTCGTCGAGGCTCAAATTTCCATAACAGCTCCATTCGATCACGACAATGATGGTACTCGTGACGATATCGACACCGACGATGACGAAGACGGAATGGAAGATGAAGACGAAGTTCTTCTATGGCCACTGAGATTCGATGCAGAATCTACTAACCCATGGGATCACGATGATTTCGGTGGCGGAGTAGGTATTGCAAATCCAAACGACCCTTCGACCGGCCCTGATGCTATTGACAACGATGACGATAACGACTCTAGAGAAGATAACAATTGGGATCACCTCGAAGAGAACTATGTCTCCGACCCATGTTATGCAGGATCAGAATCTAGCGACTGGGATAGCGATAACGATTGTATCTTAGATGCAGACGACAAGGCTCCAACCTACATCACAATGGACATTCCTGATACTCTTTGGCTGGACGCTCAAAGCCCGTCTATTTTCAGAGGACATGTCGACTGGCTAAACCCGATAACATCTGCCTATGAGTCAGCACCTGGTCTACCAGTTCAGGTTCACATTGAATGGACAGGAAACAATACTACTGCAATCGAAACGATTGATGTAATTACTAACATGTGGGGCAACTTCACAGTTGGACAATTCCTCTATCCAGAAGATTTGGTAGTAGGTGACAATACCACCTATCGTGTATACGCTGAAGTTACTGAGATGTTCGCTTTCAACGGCAATCAGTCACAATCTTACTTTGTTGGTGCAGAGGCTAACATGACCGTTGACTATTCTGCTTGGACTTACTTCCGAAGTGATGAACAACCGTTCTGGTTAGATTTCAAGGCGCATTATGATGCAGACTGGACTCGTGGATTGTACGACAACAGAATCATCCATTCGCCGATTAGTTTCGAAATCACTGGTGGATTGTTCGGTAACAGAACAAACCCATCTAACTTCTCCGGATTCAATAATGATGGATACAGAACTGATAGTGACGGATTTGCATCCTTGACATTCGTTCAGAACCTTGGTGCTAACGGAACATGGAAACAGGTTCAGTGGAACTCTACAATGGACAATGGGCCAGGACAAATCCCTGGCGGCTATGAGGAAATCGTATGGAACGATTTGACAAAGACTCACGATGTTCTAATCGACAGTAACACTGGAATGCCATTGCGCTATGACTACACCAATACCAGCTTGCCAGCAGGAGATATTGAAATCGTAGCATCGGTACTTCCTGAACTAGCAGGCGAGTGGCCATTCCCATATTTGCACGGGGACACTTCTGATCCGTTCTCCGTTCGTGTCATGCATCGCATGAATATCGAAGGAGAACTAATTGTCAGCGGTTTGTCCGCAGTTTACTACTGGGATGGAACAATCAACAATGGCGATGGAACCTTCGGAAACTGGGCCACATTATTCCACCAGCAAGCATTGAATGCTGCTGGAGTAAGCTATGAGGAAGCAAAGGTATTGCGTCCATATCCTAGCCTTTGGGACGGTATTCCAGATAACTTACCTGGAGAGGCAATCAATCTGCGTGGTTTCCTATCGGTGAACACAACTCATTGGTTCATCTCTCTGGTTAATGGAGGAGACGGCGATTTACCACCTTGTGGTCAAGTAAATCCAGCAGACCCAACCAGTCCGGTTAGATGCGAGATAGTTCCTGAAATGAACACTGGAGAAACATTTGGTGTTACTGGAACCGTTACAAATCGTACCAATGAAGCATGGGACCAAGATCCGATTGCTCTCCAAGTAGATATTGATGGCAATGGCCAGTTCATGGGTAGCCAAGAAACAGCGTATACTCAGCGTCCAATTATGAAAGATGGAGATGCAACATTTGAGTATAACTGGACATGGTATAGCCAATACGCTGCAGGAACTTATGGAATACGTGTGGACTTTACCAATAACGCATACTACTTCACAGGCAACTCAACTAATCTAGCAGCAACTGGCGCATACATCAACGTGACAGTAGTTGGAACAACACAGTTCCAAATGACAAGCGTCCCAAGACTGTATCGTAATACTACAACAGTGATTGAAGCGAGATTGCTCGACAACTCACTGCAACCATTACGAAATGCTCCAGTAACTTGGACTTGGTCTTATGATGGAAGAAGCGGTGTCAACTACACCGACGACCTTGGAACATTCTCCATACCATTCGAGATTAATCCTGAGGATTCCCTAGGAAACTATTCGCTACAATTTGATTACGAAGGTAATAGATTGATGAAAGGCAATGTTGACAGTCAGAGCGTATGGGTTGTTTCACGCACATATGTGAATGTCATTTCCTCGGATGAAAATATTCGTCAATCGGGCGATAGATGGGATTTCACTGCACAAGTTACTGATGATAACAAGACAGCAACAATCAGAGATTCTGGTGGTCGAGAGCTAAGTGGCGCAACTACACCTAATGGTGGATTGGTTGATGTCATCTATGAAGGATTAGATTTCGAAGGCGTAATGCACAGACAGGTGGTTGCAACACTAGCGCCTAATGCAGGATTGATATCTTTGCCAGAACCACAGGTCGATGGAAGCCACCTTTGTTTCTATGACGGAAACGGAGACGGAACTCCTGATCGTGACTCCAACGGTAATGGACAACTAGACGACTCCGAATCAATTGGATGTCTAAAGGCAAATGTGTCTCCATTATCTCCACAGATTCTACGTGAAGACCCAGACAGCTTCTTGCCAGACGGATTCGGGCCAGTATCGGTTTATCTAAGGTTCCGCGAGACCTTGCCGAACGAGGGTTGTGAGATCTTAGAAGTCGAATACTTGTCTATGCAAGGAAAGTGGGACCCATGTGTCGATGTAATTGGAAACGATCACTTCAGAGTACAAATGGCGTACAACGCTAACGGATTCTCCTTGATTGGTAGAACCTCTATGGATGTAGACGACCAGATTGTTTACACCAGCGAAATCGACCCATTAACTGGTGACGTTGTTCCTAAACCAATGATTGTAACTGGACAGTTGACAGATGAGCTAGGAACTAACTTGACTTTCAGAAACGTTCGTGTAAATTACGAAATGGTCAACAGTCCAGCCGGACCAGTTGCATGTTTGAATGGAATCACCGATATCAATGGAAGATTCGCGATTACATGTCCGCTATCTGACGTCTTGGCAGGAAAGGCTAGAGTTACTGTTACCTATTCAGCATGGGATAACAACGATGCTTATCGCTATCAAAACAAGACTGTGCAAACCGAGTTTGATGTATTCAGTAACTCAACTTTACAGATTGCTGAAGTTGGACCATTCAAGTCCAGCGTCGAAACCTTCGTTGCACCAAACAATGGAACAGCATTCCCAGTACTATACCTGAAGGAAAGCTTCCACATTGATGCAATCCTAACCCAATCCAATGGGCAATATGTTGGAGGAAAGTGTCTGAACATTTACCTCGATCCACAGAAGAACGTACGTCCTCTATCTAGTATCTTCACTAGAGAATCAGATGGAATGGTTGAATGGTTCAGTGGAGACCCTAGCCAGAATCCTGGCCTGAAAGGTGTTGAAACAACTGGTGGAGAACTCGAAGGATTCAGGTTATTGAGAGTTGCATTCGAGCCCGACCTCAACGTTCCTGGCGGCTGTGACAAGGATTCAAGCAATGTCTTGAACGGCTCACATATGGACATAGTAGTTCTTGTTAGAAGCAGAGTTGATCTGCAAGTCAAGACATCTTGGTCGTATGTAAATAACAACGGATTAGATACAAACGATAACGTTCATGGTGAAATCGCATTATTGCGTGACAGACTAGACTTGGCAGTAGAGAATGAGGAGATATTCTTCATCAGAGAATACTGGGATTCCGACTCTATGGAGTGGGTTGTTGAAGGTAGAAATGAGTCTTATACCAATGAACAAGGTATCGCATCATTCGACTGGGCCTTCTCTGGAAGGACCTGTGAAGGAGAACCATGTTCTGGCGACTGGAGGATCAAGGCTTACTATCCAGGCTCCACATTCTTCGCAGAATCAAGTGACAACATTACGCATGAAGTACACTACATGAAGGCACAAGTTACTGACCAGAGTGAAGGAATATTCACTCCAACCACAATTATGGCACTGATTATTGTTCTATTGGGGGCGTTAGTTGCTGGAGTCATGTATTATCAGCGTGTAGTAGCAAGACGCCAAGTCGAAGCACTGCGAGGTATTCTAACCGACACAATGCTACAGTTACAAGCTGCAAACGAATACATTGCAATCATCTTCGATTGTTACAAGCAGTTAGTCAAGCACTTCCGCCGTCATGGATTCATGAAGAAGGTTTACGAGACAACTCGTGAATTCGAAAGTGCTGTACGTGGGGCATTCCATATGGTTCCAGCAGACCAATTAGATGCATTCATTGCAATCTTCGAAGAGGCACGTTACTCCGACCACGAGATTGGTCCAAGTCACCGTGACCGTGCAATTGCCACTCTAAATGAGATTACAAAGAGCCTTGCTCTTGCTCTTGGCGACGGAGGAATGATCACTCGAACCGAGGACCATGAATCCAAGTTGTACGGCGGCCTAACCAAGGCTGGCGAATTCGTTGCTGCAGATGGAACTGTAAAGCAAGCAGGAATCGATGAGAACGCTGACAATTCAAACTTCAAGATTTGAATAACGGCTTAAGGGCAAAGTCGGGCATCAACCCGACTTTGCCCAATCGTCGGCGTAGGATTGATGAGGTTAGCCCGTTGTGGCTATGCCATGAGCGATTGGAAAGCCCTCATCGACCAAGCGATGATGCAAGAAGGAACGAACACAATTGAAGCGCACAGAATCTATGGTTCTGCAGTACGCACAGCATTGTCAAACGCACAGTTGTTGCTAACCGATTTAGAAGCTGCACAAATCATCGAATCGATTTACGGCGCATTGGTTGCATACTCCCAACAGGTGATGTTGAGAATGAAAGCGGAAGACCCAGAGATTGGCGGAGTCGACCACGCATTTAGAGCAGGTCAGGCATACGGAGTTTCATGCGTACTTAATCATCTAATTGATCAACTTACAGATGTTGCTTCAATAACCTCATTACAGGCTTTGGATGACTTTTCAGACACTCTTCACAACGACATTCTTGTACAAGCAAGAGCGGCTGGATTGACAGTAGAATTGCTTGATGCAAAAGGCGATATTTTACTAGATTAAACACGCCTAAAAATGGCCTACTAAGGCGCGAATGGAAAATTATCCGCGTCGGTGCCTTCATAACAGGGTGGTCGGTCGGCGACTTGCTTCTAAAGCATCGAGGGAGTCATATGAGTAAACCCGTAAGCAAGACAAACCCAAATCTAGTCGATTTAATCGGCGATTTGAAGGCACAGTCTCGCGAGACCGGCGCACCTCTGTGGCGAGATGTCGCACTACGCCTTTCTAAGAGCCGTAGTAACTGGGCACAACCAAACCTAAGCCGCTTGAGCCGCCATTGCCCTGAGGGCGTAACAGTCCTCGTTCCAGGCAAGCTGCTCGGCAGTGGTGAAGTTTTGGCCAAGCACGACGTCGCCGCATACAGTGTCAGCGCTGGAGCCCGTGAGAAGATTGAGGCAGCAGGAGGCAGAGTCCTTTCGCTTGCTGAACTAATGAACGAAAACCCAAATGGATCGGGGGTGTACCTCCTTGGCTGATAGTAAGACATTCGTCTACGACGCCGACGGACTAGTCCTAGGCCGTTTGGCTAGCACAGTTGCAGATCTTCTATTGAAGAGCACACGTGCTGGTGACAGCGACCAAGTGGTAATTGTTAACGCTGAGAAAGCTATTGTTTCAGGCAAAGCATCTTCAGTCTTTGCGAATTATCATCAAAAGTACGAACTGAACCACGCTCGTAAGGGTCCTTATTTCCCTAGAATGCCTGATATGATCCTAAAGAGAACAGTCAGAGGTATGCTTCCATACCAAGCAAAGAGTAGTGGACGTCGTGCACTTCGCAATCTTCGTGTCGAAATCGGCTGTCCTAGCCACCTATCCGGCGACCTTCCAGAAGGTCATGAAGCAGGTGACGATAGCAAGATCCGACGCCCTCTTCCACAGCGATTTGTTCGCTTGGGAGATATCAGCGCTAACCTAGGCGCACCAGCACACCGATGGAACGGAGGTGACCAGTGATGGCTCGCAAAGGAAAGAAAGTTGTACACACATCAGGTAAGCGCAAGACCGCAGTTGCTCGTGCAACAGTGAAGGTTGGAAAGGGAAGAGTTCGTGTTAACAGCGAACCTATCGAAATCATGCAACCTGCTCTATCTCGTCGCAAGGCTATGGAGCCACTAATCATTGCAGATGCAATGGACCGTTTGTCTAAGGTTGACATCAATATTCTAACACATGGTGGTGGAGTAATGGGCCAAACCGATGCAATTCGAACTGCAATTGCTCGTGGCCTAGTTCACTACAATGGTGGTGCAGAAGGTCTTGATGAGGAACTTCGTGACGAGTATTTGCGATTCGATCGCAGCCTACTAGTTAACGACCCTCGTAGAAAGGAACCAAAACACCAGCTCGGTCGTGGTGCTCGCCGAAAGAAGCAGAAATCTTACAGGTGATTTAGATGATTATTCCAGTACGTTGTTTCAGTTGTGGCGGTCTTATCGCACACAAGTGGGAAGAATTCAATGAAAAGAAGGACGCAGGCACCGATATCATGACAGCACTTGATGAACTTGGTATCGACCGCTATTGCTGCCGCCGTATGTTTGTTTCACACATCGACTTAATCAGAGAAGTTGCACCTTTCAGTGCACCTCGTGAGTGAACCTAGTCGGATCCGATTCCCCAGGCAAGGGCTTGTGGGTTAGCTTGGCCTATACTTGGCGGCTGGGGGCCGTCAGACCCCAGTTCAAATCTGGGCAGGCCCACTGCCTGGGAACATTCTAGACTTTAGTTAAATGAGTCTCCGTAGGAGACTCGAAGGCAATGTATTGATGGTGGATGAGACTTTACATGACAATATGAGAATCCGCTCATTGATGCTGGCAGCCTTAATCACCCTCTCCTCTTTGTCGGTAGTGATTGCGAATGATACGGTTACAACACAGGACGTTGACCTATCCGGAAATCATACAATGACGGGTAATTATACCGTATCTCATGGTACAACTCTAACGATTAAACCAGGCACTACAATCGATATGCAAGATTATTGGATGAAGGTTGAAGGAACTTTGATTGCAAATAATGCAACAATTATGTCTTCTATCCAAACCACAGGGCCCGGCTCTCATAATGCTGGTGTTTGGGATGCCCTTACCATCTCTCCCATCGGTACAGCAACACTAGACAATGTCACAATCTCAAATGCAAAATCTTGCATTATTGTTGATGGTACATTGAATGCCAAGTCACTAACAATTGAAGATTGTCTAATTGGCATCGAAGTGGATGGTTCTGCAATAATCGATGATGCTAGCATTAGCCATGTAGATCACGATGGTATTCGCACAACAGGAAACCTAGATATTTCGATGGCTATTATCGACGATGTTTCTGGAGGAATCCATTCAAGCGGCGATTTGATTTTGTCAGATGCTACTTTCAGCAACGCTGGTGTCGGTATTGCATTGACCGGTGGAACTGCTGATGTTGAAGAGTTAGAATTCACAACAGGAGTTGGAAATGCTCTAACTATTTCTTCAGGAGTAACTGGAGATGTTGAAGGAATGGAAGGGGAAGCAACCAACGCTGTCGTATCAGTTGACTCTACAGGATTCGCCATATCAAACATCGACATGTCTGGTGAGAGGTTGGTCAACTCATGGTCTGCTGGAGATTTGACAATATCAGACTCTTCTTTCTTCGCAGACAGCCCTGAAACGCCAATCGATTTGAGAACATCAGGAACTGTGACCTTATCCAATATCACGGTTACAGGGCAGTTTTCATCCGGAATGAATTCCTATGATGCACCTTGGATTGGAATGGCTTTGGCAGGCAGCGGAGATTACATTGTGTCCTCTTCACATATCCAATCAACAGATTCAGCACTCAAAACATCGGGAACGGGAACATTATCAATTACAGATTCATTGTTTGAATCAGATAGAATTGGCCTCTCTTTCTCGGGTATTTCTGCAACAACACTCGATTCCGTTGTAGTGAACATATCAACTGGTGGAGAGAAAGGAATCGATATTCTTCAAGGCGCTCACACATTCTCTGATTTGCACATCAATATGCCATTCAATCAGTTTGAATCTGGAAGCATCGGAATGGAAGCTTGGTGGTGCAATATTGACGCCGAAGATATTTCTGTAAGTGGATTTGCACATAGTATGAATGTGCATGAATCTATTTTGGAATCAGAAGACTTGACACTTGTAGATTCTAGCCAACAGGGCTTGTATGGAAGTTCTTCAGCAATTCGTGTATCGGATTCATTGGAAACCCGAGTTTCTGATAACGGTATTGTGATGGTTTCATCTAACGCAGTATTGAGGACTTTGACATCGAGTTTCCATGAAGATGCTGTAATGATCGATTCAGATTCTGAAGTTACTGTATGGTCATGGACTTCTACGAGCAACCTTGGATTTGATTCTGAAGGAGACGGTATTCTAAATTACGGAACAAGCCAAACTCTCAGTCTGAATACAACTACCAATAACCGTCTTTGGGAGATGGCAATTACATTCGAGGATTTGACTGGCAATCCAGTTGATGCAGATTGGCAAGTTTTAGGATTTAGTGGAACTGCAAGTAGTGGAAGTGCAGTCCTACCAGTCAGTGAAAGTGGCTCACATATTACTGCAACTTACGCTGGTGTCGGTGCTCTCTCTTCTCCTACGGGAGTGCAAGGTGGGTCACACACAATTCAGGTTCCGATAATGCCACAAGGAGATTGGAACTTAGGAGCAGGCACGGTCGTAGTTCTTGGCCCAACTGAAGATGGGTCACCTCATATTGCAGGAGGCAATATTACTATTCCATCCAACGCACAATTGATTCTCCAGCACACCAGTTTACAGATACCTGAATTTGCAACCCTAACCGTAGACAGTTATGGGGACTTCGAAGGAATCGGCTCTCAATTTCACGGAGATGTAATTTCACATTCAGGACTATTCAGCGATTCGGTTAACTCCAATCTTTCAGTAATGGGAGATGTGCTATGGACTTCTTGTCAAAGCGACCTC
>PAJN01000058.1 GCA_002710205.1 Methanobacteriota archaeon
AAATTAGTAAACGGCGGTTACACACCGATCTTAAACTGATAGGTAAAGTTATGGCAGACAATCGACCACAGATTAATTTTGGTGACGCACAACGACAAGAAACTGTCGAGGAAGCCGCTCTTAGGCGCGAAACCGAAGACAGAGCGAGACTGCAAGCGGCAGTTAACGAAGGCCGATTAACGATGTCGAATTTCGTGCCTCGAAGTGCTGGCGATGTTAGGCCGGAAAGAGGTTTTCTAACACCGCCTGGTACGTTCACTGGTGTAACGCCTGAGTTACAACAAGCCGAACAAGTATTGACGATGGCAAATTTCCAGCGTGAGAGAGATAGCTTTGGCGAAAACGTCATGGAAGGTTTGTTGCAATCGGGTGATCGTGTGGCGGCTAGTCCAATGTCAGAGACAATGGTTGAGCAATTTTTTGAGAATTTAGGCATGACATTTGGCGTTAAACAAGGAGCGCTAAAACTTTCAAATATGCTCACTTACAATCCGCGACGCGCTGGAACAGAAGGTTTCCGTAATAAATTTAAAACCTTTGTTGATGACTTAGCCACTTATACCCAAACGAATCGTGCTGGTTATTATGCGCAGGGAACTATGTTGCCGACAGTGTTACAGGAAACAGGCGCCCAGGTTGCGTTAAAGATAAATCCTGACTCCGATACAGCGCGATTTATTGGTGAGTTTGCTGGTGGTTTTTTAGAAATAGGCGCTAGTGCGACTAAACAAGCGGCAATGCAGATAGGCCCAATTAATACAGTTGCAACAAGAATTACTGATATGGCAGATAAAGCAAGGCAAGCCGTTGACAATATGCGCAGCGGTACACCTTTATTTAAGCCAGAAAAACGAGGACGACGGTTTTTCTCTAAGGTAGGGCTGACAGATGACTCTCCGCTTGTCGCTGATATTAAAGCCAGCCGAGAAGAGGAATTACTTGAAGGTGCATCGGAAATAATGACCCCTTCAATGAGAGCCGACAATGTTGAGCTTATGCAGATAGAGCAGTCAATAATAGACTTTGCAAAAGACACAAAACTGACTAATGAAACGGCAAGAAGAATACAGTCTCTTAATGAAATAGTTGTAAAGGGTTTCGACGATTTTACAAATACCAGTGCCGCCAGTTACGGTCAGTATATGCAAAACCTCGGATATTATTATGATGCTCAATTCCAAGGGCTAATGGAAGTATCTGCTAGAGAATCACAAGACCTAATTAATAAGATAGGTTCGCCAGAGTTGCGTGAGGCAAATGCTAATCGCATTGTGTTTTCAAGGATCGATGACAACCTTCACGCGGCAAGAGGTACAGAGACAGATTTGTACAACGATATTAAAAAGTTGGGACAACGGACAAAAGTAGAGACACTTGCAGACGGTACAGAAAAGGTAACAAAGATTGAGCCATTAATTGCATTTGATAGCGCTCCTTTTTTGCAAACCTATACGCGTATTCGCCGAGAGGCTAATCAGGTTGAAAGAATGGGGGAGAAATTACCCGAGATACCATCTTTAACAAAGAAATATGGTACAAACGTCCCGGTCATAGGTGAAAACATCACTATTGATGAGTCAATGAGTATCCTTAAAGAATTGCGGGGGATAAGCCGTGATGCAAGAACAGGGGATAGGGTCGATTACCAAGTCGCACATTGGGCTGACCAAATGGTTGAGGCTTTAGGCGAAACAATGCAAAAAGAACTCGAACTGCACGCTCCCGAAGTTCAAAACGCAGTCAACGAAGCTGTCACCTTTTCAAAGTCTTTTAACGAAGTTTTCCGCAACGATACTATCGCTAATATGTATCTGCGTAATTCGGCTGGTCAACCCTTAAATGCGCCTACAGAGGCGCTAAACACGGCAAGAATGTTCGACCAAAAAGGAGCGCGAGAAAACCTTGAACAGATAATGACAGCATCAGGGTTGCAGCCAAAAACACCGCCTGGTGAAACACCAAAGTTTGATTTTGCTGCGGCTGAACAAGACCCTGCGGTTGTTAAAGCGGTAGAAGATTATCTTCTGTTTAATATGATGGATCAGGATAATTTCAATGTGCAAGCGGCTGAGAGTTTTTTAAACGGCAATCAAGAGATCCTTGAAGGGTTGCCAGGACTTAAATCACGGTTACAGCAAGCTGTAGAAACAAGAGATATGGGAAAGCTGCGAGAGGACGCCATTACAGCGGCCTTCGAGCCAGCTATGACGCACGCTAATATCTTTCTCAACCAGAATGTGAGAAATGCAGTTGCAACGATTGTGGACGCTCCTAATCCTACGCGTGAAATGGCTATGTCAATACGTGCAGCAAAAGAGGATGAAAGTGGTAATGCGCTCTTAGGTCTACGGCAAGCATTTGCTGATTACATATTGCTCAATAGCTATGGTAGCGCAAAAACAATAGATACATTAGAGCGAGTAGTCAGCGGTTCAAAAATGAATAATTTAATGAGCCAGCCGCACGTAGAGTCTTTAATGAGTCAGTTGTTCACTGACGAACAATTACAGCATTTTAATAAAATAAGATTTACCGCTTTGCGAGTAGAAAAACGTCAAGATATTGACGTAACTGCAACGTCGAGAGTAGATTCAGATTTAGCCAGTAAAATCTTTAGCGGCATCGTCGCGGGTTCTGGTGCGTTGATAGGTGGTAGTGCCGGGTCAATGTCTATGGGTGGTAGTTTGATGCTTGCAAATCGAGTTTCAAGAGCGTTTGAAGAGACTTTTAAAGGGAGTGTTAATGATCCGACAATTCGTTATCTGCGTGAAGCTATTTTTGATGACCAAAAACTTGATTCGCTATTTGCGGTTGATGAGGCTGGACGCATGACGGAGGAAGCTGCAAGAACTTGGTCAGGTTGGGCCTATCAAACTTTAGTGAGATACGGCGCTAAACCTTATATCTATAATCCTTTAATTCACGCGGTTAATCCGTTCGACGAAAAAGGTGAAGAAGAACGACCATAGCGGCTAAAAGTAACTCAACACATCTCAACACTTCTCAACACATCTCAATATTTGTCCCTTTTTTTTGTCCCTTTTTATCCGTAACGGGTAAGAATTTGTGAGTATGCTTGAGTATATCAATTTTTAAATGATTGATATTTAAGCAGTTTTACATACCCATAAATACCCATATTTTCTATACACCGTTTTTTCATCCCGGCAACAGGGGTTCGAAACCCCTAGGGGACGCCACTAGATAACGGTGAAAAATCAAAGACATAGATCAGTTTGATTGTTATACATTAAAAATTTAATGGGTTAAAAAAATGAAATTGTCCCTTTTTTTTGTCCCTTTTTTGATTATGTCCCGTTCGTCTAGAGGCCTAGGACACTGGGTTTTCATCCCAGCAACAGGGGTTCGAAACCCCTACGGGACGCCATTTTTTAAATCCGCGTGGGGTTTTTTAAATCCGCGTGGGGTTTTTTAAATCCGCGTGGGGTTTCAATAGTGATAGCGACGTAAACTAGACTTGCTTGCGAGTTCAGCATAGCTTCCAGCTTCCTTTGCTGATTCGGGAGTTAACAAAGTACCCATGAGCGCTATAACTAATTGTTTGCGTTCGTATTCATCTAACGAATTAGTTTGATCTATTATTTCCATCAATTTTTCTTCGTTCACGATATTTTCTCCTCACTTATGAGCTTTGATCTATCCTTCTTTTTGTCTTCCATTTCTTTGATTTGTTGGGCGTATCTTTTGATGAACATATCAACGCCATGACCTAATTGTATGGCTCCTTCCTCAACAACCCCTCTACTTACTAATTCTGAGGCGCGAGTGTGTCTTAGCTTGTAGGGCTTGCGATAAGGAATTTTGCCGTGGAGATAGCACTCGATAAGCTCGGCTTTTACTCCCCGGCGCTTTAAGGTGCTGTAAAGTTTCTTTCCTTCTTCCCGGCTGATTCTTGCCCGATTAACCGCAGCCCGCCAACGCTTATTAAAGTATCTAGCGCTTTGATGCTTTTCACCGTTTTCATTTTGAAAGATGTAATCAGTGCGATTAATGTTAACGACGTTTTTATTTAAGGTTCGCTCGATCAGTTGGTTCACAATATCTAACACTTGCGGCTGCATATAGACTCGACGATTAACCCAAGTCTTTGTATTAGTTTCTAACTGACCTCTAACGACTCCTTTTGTTACCCAAAGATCGTCGTCTTCAATGTCGTTAATTTCTAGCGCAAGTATTTCACTGGTTCGCATACCCGTTCCCCGGAATACAGAGAAGTAAGCTCTAACTTGCAAATCTTCTTTTTCAAGCTCTTTAAAAACAGCCGCCAACTCAACAGGGCGCCAAGGTTCTTTTAACTCTTCTGGTTTTATGACAGACACCTCGCCGCATTCAGGATAGGTCATATCAGCGCAGGGGTTTGGTCTAATTGGTATGCGTAACTCTGAATCGGCAAACGTAAAAACTTTTTTTAATGCTGAAACATGATTGCGCAATGTATCAGCCATGTACTCTTTATTTGTATTGCGTACAGCTTTATGCACATCGTCATAACTAATTTTGTTGATAGGTAGATCGCCAAAGAGAGGTAGCCATACAGCATTCATAATCTGTTTGTCACCCGTGACAGTGCTGTATTTGTAACCTTTAATTCCTTTTTCAGATTTTGCTTTTGTCCACTTCCACCATTGCTGACTTATGAGAGCAAAAGAATCAGCCGCTAAAGGCTCGATTTTTTGCTGAGTCTTTTTGTTAAAATATGTTTTTTCTATAACTGACTTATTAAACTGCGTAGTCTTATCAGCAATATCAGCCAATATTGTTTTGCGTAATCGAGAAGCATTTTCTAAATTAGTTTGTGTGGGGATGCCAAGGTCGCCTGGCATATAGAATTCAAGTCTTGTTTGCTTTCCGTTTTGGTTTTGTGAAATTCTAATTCTGATTCGACCGTTGTTAATCTGGACGCCAGGGAATCCTGTTTTCTGAGCCATGTGTTTACCTCGTTTTTGTCAATCATGGTTGTTTTGCCGACAACCACATAATGAATACCACGTATCCATTTTCGGGAGTATATCCAACCTTCTATAGTTCGTACAGAGGCGCCTGTATCTTTAGCAAACTTTTTTTTAGTGACGAAATCACTCATAAATCATTCCACATAACTCGTAAAACACTTCGGGCAACCTGTGATAAATGTCGTGTAAGCCTTTGGATAGTCTACAAAATCAAACCCGCACCTACAGATACAATTCAGCGGCATGAAGACATAAACGCCAAGCTCAGCTTGCTTGTCGATAATGTCTTTGCGGCGATGAGCGTCGGGTAAATCATGCCGGGGACGGCCAACTTGGGACACCTCCCTCATTGGCCTTTGGCAATTTTCCACAGTCATTGCTGACTGCCGAGGAGCGACGACGCCCCGACTCGCCACCGCATTTAGTACGGGGGGCTTTCTAAATCTACCCCCTGTGTTTGTTGTGCTGGCTCTTGAGAAGCAAGGCCAGGTTGGGATGCAGATTCTACACCACTATCCTTGTTGCCTACAAAATGAAATTGATCGACAATAATCTCACTCGTATAGCCTTTCGTGCCATCTTCTTTATCATACGATCCGTTTTCGATTCTTCCTTCGACAAGTAGCTTGCGACCTTTCTCCATATATTGCCCGAGAATTTCAGCAGTCCGACCAAAAGCTGTGACGTTATGCCAGGTTGTATATTCTTCGTCTTTAACTTTGCGTGAGGTTGCGATAGGGAATTTGCAAATTGGCAAACCCGATTTTGATTGTGTTAGCTCGGGGTCTTTTCCAAGATTTCCCATTATCATTGCTTTATTCATTTATGTTTCCTTTAGTTAGTGTTTTACGCTTTCTATTTTTGAAATTTTGCCTTCTACCAACATTTTTGCCACTGACCGCCGTTTTAGTTGGTCAACATTTCCAACTCTGCAAATGTCTGGTTCAACTTGATGTCGTTTAATAAATTGTTCTGGTTCTGCCATAGACCAATTTTTGTCATCTAAATGGTCATGCACGATAGTCATATCATCGATTGTGTCTTGCAGCTCTACCTGAGATATTTCTTGTTCTTTTTCTCCCGGCTTTTCAAACACCATTACATCGTCAAAACACAGCGATAGTTTTTCTCTGAGTTCTTTTGCTTTAACAAAATCGATGGGCGTTAAATTATCTTTATGACCTCGACAAAGCCGATAAAAATTATTGAGCACATTAAACAACATTCTCATGTCATCTTTGTTAAGCGCTATCTCTCTTATTTCTTCATCATTTTGATTCTTTTGTTTTTCCATTAGTCCTCCTTAAATACTCAACAGTAGCTTTTTTTTGCGTTCTCACTATTTCGATGGCCGCATCTATCTCGTCATTCAGCACCATCACTTTTTCCTCTAACTCCATAATCTCTTCAAGAGAAGGTACAAAGCTGACAACAGCAAAGTGCGATCCGTCCTCATGTAAGGCTGGGTAATAAGAAATAAAATCACAACGATCAAAACCACGTGAACGCATAACTGATAACTGCGCAAGCATTTGTGTTTGGTATTCTGGTTTAATTATTTTTTCGTTCACTGTGTCTAAGTGGTAGGCTGGATTTTCTGGACACTTAATTTCTATCAACGTATTTTCATCTGCCCAACAACCGTCAGGTGAGGCGCCAAAACCTTCAATCAATTCATGTTTAATAAATGCGGGTTTAAAATCTTTTACTTGTCTTTTGCTCAATATTTCTAATTCGTGTTTTGCCTCGGCCTCAAGCTCTTGACCTCGTACCATAGCTGCGGATATGAAACCTTGCTTAGTTTCATTGGTGATTCGCTCTGTCGCTTTTTTGTAAACATACGTTTTGCGACCCTTTGCCGTCTTTAAGGCGTCAAGCAAATCGCTGGCAGTAATACAACCAATACGCGCTGGGTTATTCTCAGGCTCATGATATGGGTTATCAGCTCTCATAGTTTTTCATCCATTGATTGATATAAGGCTGGAAAGTTGTCAACTCATCTTCACTCAAAGACTTTTTAAATTTCTCCATGTGTTTTTCGAAAGTAGGCTTCTTCACTTCTTTTGCAAGCGCTGTGTATTTCTTGAATTGCTCATTCAAAACCTTTTTTCTGTCAGGATCAGGTTCTTTCGTTTCGACGACATGAAGGGCAGGGGGTTCGTTGACAGGGCGCTCTTCTAGCGCCTGGTCAACATTGAGTTCGCCTGTTACTGCTTGCAGGGCGTAGAAAACTTCGTCAGCAGAGGCATACTCGTCAGAGCCAGCCAAGCCAATATTGGCTAAAGCACGACCTATTGAGGAGGTTTCTGCCAGCTCGTAGTAACTTTTCTTGTGTTTGGAAGAGTGGTTGTGGGCGTCCCAAGCATGACCATTGCCTCGCTCTCGCCCCTCATCATCAATTATGGTGGTCTTGAATGAGGCGCAAACCCCGATTTCATGCAAAATTTCCTCTGTTTTGATCGTCCAGTTAGCGGTGTCTGTATTTGTGCGGAAATCGTTAACTCTCGCCACCACCATGCGGTATTCACTTTTACCCATTGGCACATTGCCGGGCTTTTTTTCTTTGCTCATAAGTAGACCTCTTTTGTACACAGAACTACTGTGCATGGATATAACCCATTATCCTAGATAATGAGTATCACTCATACATATCAGCAAAAAATTTTAAAAGGAGTGACGCGCTTCGACTATCTTCCCTACAACGGCATCATTCTTTGATAATGCAAAAACGCGTGGAGTGGGATATTCATCATTTTCAAAACCCGCGTAATCGTCACCTTTCCAAGTGGCAAAAACGACTTTTTTACCTTTTAAGATAACGCAAGGTTTCCCGACTTCTGGTTTTTCGTCAGTGTCCACGAACACAAGTGTTCCTGGCGGCAAAATGGGACTCATAGCGTCGCCCTGTACAACTAGGCAATAAGTATTTGGCCCGTGATCTGCGCCACAATGTTCAAAATCTTCAACATTTTTGGGCTTTTTGCCTTTGAGAATGAGTTTTAAAATATCAACCACGTCTTTACCAGTAATTTTTTTTGCTGTTTTGTAAGCGATCTTACTGGCTACTGATAACCCTTCGGCTGCTGCTTGTAGCTGATTGGCGACAGATGGCGATATATCAGAGACGGGGCAATTCAACGCTTCGGCAAATTCTAAAACCCGAGGCATTGGTAAATCCATTGCACCAGTCATCATTTTTGATACCGCTGTTTGTGTAAGGTTTATTTCTTTAGCTAAACCTACTTGTGTTAGCGGTGTCTCGCCGCGCTCTTCGCGTCTAATTTGTTCCTTGCGAAATGCGCTGGCTAATCGTTCGTAATCTGTTTTCATAGTCTTAGTATAACCCGAGGTTATATCTAAAGACAATATCTCATAACCAGTTTTAACACTATGTCATTTTTTTGACAGTCTGGGAACAATCTATTAGTGGGTATTTTTTATAATACTTAGTCAAAATGCACAATCATGGTGTGTTTTATTATTTTGCAGGCTCATGTATAGTGCGTTAGGTTGAATGTGAACAATAATCATTATTATTTGAAGTTATAACTAAATTTGTAAAGTTGTCCGAATTTATTATAAATATAAGTTATAGAGTAAATTCAGGATAAAGTTATGAATGTGGAAAAATTAGCAGCAGATATAAAAGCTGCGCTCAAATCGGAGCGCTCATCTTTAGCCACCGAATCATTGGCGCTGGGTTGGTCGAAAAATCGATTAGGGCAAATTTTAAAGCAAGATAAGATCGAGCTAAATACTTATGCAAGCATATGCGAGCATTTTGATTTAGATTTTTTCAGTTATACAGAGGGCGAGGCATTCCCTTATTTTTGGCGAGTTAAACATCTCGTTAGTGATTGCTCGGTTCCTTATAACAAAACGTTGAAAGTCGAGGCTGGTCAGGTTGTGGAGATTTATGGTGATACGCCCATTAAATTTAAGGCGTGGGGTCGTGACTACGAATTTCCAGAAGGCTGTTCTTATATAGTCTCAGCTACGGAGGGCATTATTACTTATGGTGAGTATTATGTTGTCGCGGAGGAAAACAAAGCCTTTACTGTAAAGTTAGGTGAAGATATCAAAAAGAAACCAAAATACCTGTACAAGTTAATATCTGTAGCAGTCAGGGGGGCCAGGCCAAAGAAAGAGTAATTTTCTGGCTTAGGTTTAACAAAGGAGTACTAGTGTATGACTCATCCCAGTGTCAGGTTTATAAAAGACAGGGTGAAAGAAAGAAGAAGAGAGTTAAAAATTTCGCAGGAGGACATGGCTGTCGAGCTTAACATGAGCAAGGAGAACTACGCGAAATATGAACGGCAGGGATTGGACAGTCCTCTGTATCTAGGCACGTTTTTAGCAATAGCTGAAAAGTTAGATGTACCGCCTACTTACTTATTGCCGTCGAGTAACGCCACAAAACAAGCGGTTAAGGAGGCAAAGGGCGCTGTAAAAGATTTAGAAGTTATTAAAGGAATTTGTATTAAAAACATTGCAATCTTATCCCCACGATTGTCGAATTACGATTAATGTTTACAAAAAAACTCACTAGATGGGTTTTTTTGTGTACTTAACTATGAGTAATACTCATAAATATGGAGTAAATCAGTGAATAAGTTTGAAATACCGAAAACGCTAGGGTTAACGCTTAAACCGTGGCGTGAAAGTTATAACCTTACTCAAGACGAAGTTGCGGAAACATGGAATTTAACGCAGCCAGCAATTTCTAAAATGGAACAAGCAGAGGAAAAGGGAGAGCGCACCTTTTTCCTGATTGAAGAGCCGGAAGGGTATTGGCGCTGCATGGAAGTGAGCGAAATTCATGCTGGCAAATTTTCCTGGCTATGATCGCCTTAAAAAAGTCAAACAACTGTCAGAAGACCAGTGGGTTTGCTGCTGTCCGGCGCATGATGATAGCTCTCCTTCATTTTACATACGCAGAGGCCGGGATAGGTGGCTTGTGCATTGTCACGCCGGATGTAGTTACGAGGAAATATGTGAGGCGCTGGAAATTAAGACGCATGAAATGTTTTTCAACAAATCTTACAACGGTCGTTCTGATACCGATCTTGAGTTGGAGAGGACGATAGTTTTTATTCATGAAAACAGTATCACGAAGCCATCCGAATCAGATTACGAGCGATACGTCACAGCAAAACTGCGGGTTAGCCGGGCCGGGATGGATATGCCTACATCGAAATCTCAGAAAACATTGGGTTTATCAAAATCCAGTGTATCTGAAAATCTGGATTGAGTTTCTTTTGCTGGCAAATTTTGACAGACGAGAATCAGTCATTAATAACCGCGTCGTAGTGCTCAAAAAAGGGCAATTTATCTTTGGTAGAAAAGAATTTTCCAAGCGATTAGGGGTCACAGAACACCAAATTAGGCGCTTCATCACGAACGCTATAACGACCAACATGCTGCACAAGGTAAATCGTCATAAATATTCAATTATTACAATAACTAACTACGACATCTATCAAGAGCGTCGCCAGCAAAGCGCCACGAAAACGCCCGGAAAACGCCACGAAGCCGCCACATCAAAACAAATAAACAAATATAAGGGCCGAAATCGGAATATTTCGGCGCCTAAAGATATGGGGATATGAACAGAATCGACGTACAAGAATTTAGTAGGGAAGACCTACAAAAAGCAATGGCCGAGGCAAGCGAAGAACGCATTACCTCTTTTGCTGACATCAACGAGCGAATCATTCATCGCCTTAACAATCCAAGACACGAAGCTGGGTTTACTTTGCCCTGGGGAAAAGCGGCCCCATTGGTTCGTCTAAGGGAGAAAGAAGTTTCCTTGTTCGCGGGGCTAGCGGGACATCGAAAAACAACGCTTTGCAGTCAAATACTGCTGTTTTTGATGACACAAACGAAAGTCGGCATTGCGAGCTTTGAGATGGACTTGGAAGACCTAGCCGAAATCATGGTTTACCAAGCGGCGGGTTCAGGAGTTCGGCCCTCCGATAAATTCATTACAGATTTTAATAATTTCAGCGACCAGCGGCTTTTCGGATTTGACTATCGAGGGACAGTACCGCCACTGATGGCGCTAGGCATTGTCAGGGCTTTTGCGGAGGCTGGTTGCAAAGTCGTTTGTTTAGATAGCTTGATGATGTGCGGTATCAACAACGACCTCGACGCGGAAAGGGAATTTGTAGTCGCGCTAACCGGATTAGCGAGGATGCTCGATATTCACATCATGCTGGTACATCACGCACTGGAAAAACGTAATGAGGGGGAGCACCAGATACCCCAACGCCACACCATCCGGGGAAACGGGGCTATTGTCGATTTATCCAGCACCGTGTTTCTAGTCTGGTTCAACAAGAAGAAATCTAACCTTATCGCTCAACGGGATATGTATGGCGAAGCCCTCACCATCGAAGAACAAGAGTACGTCGATACTCATGCTTGCCAAAAACTCATCGTCGCAAAACAACGGTACGGCAGTTTTGAAGGCACGATAAACCTGTATTCGCATCCATCACGACAAATGTTATCGGCGAGAGGTCAACGCAGCGTAGCTATGGAGTTCGATAATGGCGATTGAAGTGACAATAAAAATTGATGGTATCGATGCAGAGGAGTTCATCGAAGTATTTGAGTTTGTCAAAAAACGTATGTTGGAGGAACAAAATGAGGAGATGCAAGATGTGTCGGGCAAAAGTGACCTCGGGCGGGATTCTAACACCGGAGGATAAAACTAAGGTCGCGCTTTGTTCTTGGGAATGCTTTACCGAATATCAGAAGTCGCCAGCGGCTAAAAAGATGCACGCACGTATGCAGAGAGCCGATTTAACCGAGCGAAAGGAACGACTCAAAACGATGGAAGACCACATTAAAACGGCACAAAGAAATTTTAACGCCTACATTAGAGCGAGAGACAAAAACAAAAATTGCGTGAGTTGCGGCAGACCGCTAACTGTAAAGAATCCAAAGACATCGAAAAATTATGGCTTTGACTGTGGGCATTACATTTCACGTTCTCTCTCCGGTAAAGGCTCATCGAAATATCGATTCCACCCAAAGTGCTGCGCAGGACAATGTAAACGATGTAACAAGCACTCGGCTGGTAATTTCGTTGAAATGCGCAAGGGGATGATTGAACGGTTTGGCATTGAGCACATCGAAAGCATCGAAAAGGACAATGAAGAGCGGAAATTCACCTTGAGTGAATTGCAGCGCATAAGTGAGGTCTTCGCTAATCGGGCAAGGCTCTACAACAAAATATTTAGAGCATCGAAAGCATCGAAGGAAAACAATGATTGAGTTTAAAAGTAAATTTTGTGATTTCAAAATAAGGGCGCCAGATAATGCGAAAGAGCGAATGGAGTTTTACAACGATTTTAAATCAGCTAAAGCGCTTGTTGATGCGGTACAAGCAAACATCAATAAAATCTCAGGGGAGACATCCAATGGAAGTGCATCGAATATACCCAGCGACAGTAATACGTGTGATTGATGGTGATTCAATAATTTTGGATTTTGACGTTGGATTTAACCTCACCAAAAATAACGAATCCTGTCGGCTTTGGGGCATCGACACCGCTGAAATTCGAGGAGGAACACCGGAAACGAAAGCTATCGGACTATTAGCGAAAGATTACGTTAAGGGCATGTTGCCACCGGGAGCATCGGTCATAGCTAAAACGCATCGAGATAAAAAAGGTAAATTCGGTCGATACCTGGCACAAATCGAGATTGGCGGCATCGAAATAAATCAAACCTTATTGGATCGGCGGCTGGCAATTCCCTACTTCGGGGGATCGAAAGATGGCAAGATCGAGAAACACTTAGAAAACTACGAGCACCATTTGAAAAAAGGTTCTTTTAGCCTGACAGCGCGTCTATGAGTAAAACTCTTATTATATGATCTAGGGTATTAGCAGACAAAAAAAAGCCCCCTAATCGATCGAGGGGGCTTCTAAAGGGGGGGTTATTGGTCTTGAATTAAGACTTTAATACCTCGGCTCTCGATATGTGAGATTGCCTCAATATACATATTATCGGCATAAGCCCCATCATACCTTGGGTCGGTTCCGTCTAAATATTTATCGTCATCGAATCCAAACAATTCCGCTGTCGATATGACCTCACCAAAACAAGCATCGTCATCAGTTATTAATAAAATTTTCATTTTAAAAAGCTCCGTTCAATGCGTCGTAATTTTCGATTCCAGCGCATTTACATAACATCAAAAGTTTTTCTAATATTTCCCGGCGTACTTCCATTAATCCCGGCGGCATATATCCCAGTGTTTCATGTATCGTAATTATCGATTTCATGATTTTGAATGCGGGTTTGTTATCGATTACCCGCGCTAGATGTAAGACTGATAAATTATGCGCGTTAAAATGGGTATGGTATTTAATTTCCCGTATATCGGATTCGGGAAATAATCCAGTTTTCGATAAATTCGCATAATGGAAATTATCGTTATCTGGTATATCGAGGGGATCGGTTATATATCCATTGTTGTTTGCAACGCTCATAGTGCCACCCCCGTTTTATTAAATGTTCTGATGATGCTGGAGTAATCAATTTGAGCGCGTTTCGCTATATAGAGCGCTTGTGAGCGATTCAGAGAAACGCCGTAATATTCAGCGGCGTATTCTATCGACGGGCTAACAAATGTTTTTTGTATTGTCGATACGGCGTTATTGTTACCATTTGCGGCGCCTCTAGCGACGTTGTACGCTATTTCGCTGATCTCGTTGTTACTTAAATATCTATTAATTAACATCGTGTTTACCTCGTTGTGTGTGCTATTGCCTAGCACGTGACTATGAGTCGATAAAACCCATAACAAAAGCCCCTCACAAAAG
>PAJN01000059.1 GCA_002710205.1 Methanobacteriota archaeon
GGACTTCCTCGGAAAGCCTCCGGGACCCTTGCCAACCGGCCTGCTCAAACCGAGCAAAGTGTTGGTCACAAACTCTGGAGACAGAGTAAGTGAGGCGTCAGGGAAGATACGAACTTTTCGGAGATCGTAAGTTCCCCCGCCCACAGGATGACTCAGAGCTTCGGCAAAGAGTCAGCCACACAACCTTCGGGAAGTGTGGAACAGGGAGGGCTGCAACCTAGTTGCAGAAGTACCAATGACTGTGCATCGCCGGTAGGAGTGACAGTAACAGTTCTTCGGGACAACCTCTGTCACAAATAACGGCACGGTGAAACCGAGCCAGGGAAGCAACCTTCGGGAAGCAGAACTGGAAACGGACACCACGGACGGTAACCGCGCCACTCGCTTCTTCGGAAGCGAGTGGAAACGGACCTCCACGTCGAAACCGAATCTGAAGTTCGCTTCAGAAAACGGACGACACGTCGGATCAAACAGGAATACTTCGGTGGGAATGTGAGAAACGGCAACCGGTAGAGAGGAAGGCGACCTTCGGGAAGCACGAATCAATACCACCCTGGGAGCTGACCACTTCGGTGGAAGGTGAACAGAAACCCGGCCGCTGGGAAGAAGGCGACTTGGCAACAAGCCGTCGACGATCTGGAAGATGCTCTTCGGAGCATACGAAGGTGACGCCGACCCGGCAGCCACCAGCGGAGGCTGGCAAGGGGGCGGATATCCCACCCGGATGAAACCCCCTTGCCAGTTCTCCCATCCTGCTCTCACAGGTAATACGGTGCCAGTGCGTTCCGCTTATGACTGTTAAGGGTCCTTTTTCATCCTACAACCACTTTTGACTAGTGATTATTTTGAGCCAGTCATTTCTTCCGGCCTAACCCATTGGTCAAATTCTTCATTGGTCAAATAGCCAAGTTCAAGCGCAGCCTCTCGAAGAGTAGTACCTTCTTCGTGGGCTTTTTTTGCAATCTTGGCAGCTTTATCATAACCAATGTGATTATTCAAAGCAGTCACTAACATCAGTGAATTTTCAAGGTGATTTCTGATCATTCCTTCATTCGGTTCAATCCCTTCAACACATTTTGTCCTAAAGGCACGCATTGAATCTGAAAGAATCCTCACACTGTGTAGTAAATTGTGAATCATCATCGGTTTGAATACATTCAATTCGAAATTTCCTTGGCTGCCGCCGATTGTAATCGCCGTATGGTTGCCCATAACTTGGCAACAAACCATGGTCATGGCTTCTGATTGAGTTGGGTTGACTTTACCCGGCATGATGGAAGAACCAGGCTCGTTTGCTGGTAGAGAAAGCTCCTGCAATCCACATCTTGGGCCAGAACCCAGCCATCTGATGTCGTTGGCAATTTTCATCAGACTTACCGCTAATGTGTTCAGTGCACCACTTGCAGCAACAATCGCATCGTGTGCTGCTAATTGTGAAAATTTATTCGGTGCTGTGATAAATGGAAGATTTGTTTTCAATGCAATCGCCGACGCTACTCGATTTGCGAATTCAGGATGAGTATTCAATCCGGTTCCAACTGCGGTTCCACCTAACGCCAATTCATGCAAATCTTCCAAAGCGAACTCCACTCTTCGAATATCTGCATCTAGTTGAGCAACCCATCCGCTTGCTTCTTGCCCCAGAGTAAGCGGTACTGCATCCATTAGGTGAGTTCTGCCAATTTTGACAATATCTGACCAATCTTCGGATTTCTTTGCAAGTGCGTCTCTTAGATTAACTAGGCTGGGAATTAAATCGTGAGTAATAGACTCAGCGCTTGCAATATGCATTGCTGTCGGGAAGGTATCATTGGATGACTGGGCGCGGTTTACATGGTCATTAGGGTGAACTGGAGATTTCGAACCTAGGACGCCGCCGGCCATTTCAATAGCCCTATTTGCAATGACCTCATTGGTATTCATGTTTGATTGGGTTCCAGAACCGGTTTGCCATACTCTTAGAGGGAAATGATCATCCAATTCGCCATTAATTACTTCTTCAGCAGCAGAAATAATGAGTTTTGCAACATCAGAATCTAGTTGACCTAAATCAGAATTTACCTTGGCAGCAGCCTGTTTTAGAATTCCAAAAGCACGTATGACTCCTCTAGGCATTTTATCGTCACCGATATCGAAGTTGATTAGAGACCTAGCTGTCTGACAACCGTAGTATCGATCTGCAGGAACTTCTAGTTCACCCATGGTGTCAGCTTCTATTCGTACCTCTCCCATATGCTTCCGGTATAGCCGACCGTCCATGTCCCTTTCCCTCTAGTAAGCGTCAAAGGTGAGAATCTCGAGCAGAGAATGATGGCCGCTTACCGCCTCGTTTGGTTCCAGCATCTTCACAAAGCTGCTGGCACATATGTAATAAGGCGAGCAATGGCCAACGGCGAGACATTTTGGCCTAACCACGAGAATGGAAACCCGGTCACTAATAGCGAAGTAATTCCCTTGTGGAAAATGAACTCTAGCGAACTGACATCTTTCATTGATGAATGCGAACAGAAAGGAGTCACATTCGTTGCTTGCGAGTGGGGGGGTCCCGATTATGAAACTCTGGCTAAAGACGAGAGAGTTACTTTGTTGACATGCTTAAGACATCCAATCAAGCGATTGGTTTCAAATTACAATTATGACCACTATTGGATGTGGACTAAAGCCACATCATACCAAGAATATCTTGCAGAAGGGCATCTTCATTCGTCTTCTGAATACTATACGAAAATTTTTGCACGCGGCGAATTGAATTCAAATAAGGCTAAAGCAAATCTAGAATTGTTTGACCATGTAATCATTGCAGAAGACGGTATGGAAGCTTTAGATGAACTTGGTTGGCCAAAGGAAAGCGATACTACTCATCCTACATTTGGAGATTCAAAGAGGGCGATGATTCTGTTTGTCAAACTTAGGTGGTTCAGATTGTTCAATTATCTGAAGAAAAAGAAATTTCAGCCGCCAAGCGAGCTAAAAATCGAAGAATCCAACCAAAGTGATTTGCAAATATACAACTCACTGAGAAGATAAATCTGGGCCGATGCCGGTCATAACTTCTCCATTTTTCCAATAGCCCCGATACATCAGCATTGTCTGAAACGGAATCGCGATATCCCCTTCTGAATCGATAGCGATGACTCCGCCACGTCCGCCGAGTGGAGCAACCATGTCGAGCATATTTTCACAGGCATCAGCAAGCGCCTCGCCCACTTTTACCCTACTTGCTACTTCGTGTGCGGCACATGTTCTGATGAAAGCCTCACCAACTCCTGTGCACGACACAGCCACTCTCGCATCAGCCCAAGTTCCAGCGCCAATGATTGGCGTATCACCGATTCTGCCATCCGGCTTTCCAGTCATCCCTCCTGTGCTTGTTGCAGCAGCAAGTACGCCTTTGGAATCTATGGCAACTGCACCAACAGTGCCCATTCCTTCTCCATCGTGATCAAGCATAGCCTCGTCATCTTCATCGGTTGAACCAGGTCTTGATTTTGCATCCTTCCATTTCTTCCATTGTGCTTGGCGTAAGTCAGTTATCAACCATTCTTGCGATACCTCTTCAACACCGTTTTTGATTGCAAAGTCATCAGCAGCGGACCCGTTCAACATCACTGGCCATTTATTGTCAAGAATCATTTTTGCAGCCCTAATCGGGTGCCTGATTTTTTTGACATTGACTACCGAACCAGCAGCAGCATCACTACCTCGCATGATACTTGCATCCATCGTAACACTGCCATCTGCAGCAATGACAGAACCAATTCCAGCGTTGAAAAGTGGTTCATTCTCCAACATTTCAACGGCAATAGTTACTGCCTCTAGGGCATCAATACCTCCTTCTAACATTGACCCTACAGTTGTGAGTACACTTTGCATACAAGCGATTCGCTGTGGGTCCAAATCTGTTGGTCCCTTCCAAGGGCCATCACCGCCAGCTCCACCGTGAATGGCGAGGCTGACCACCATCTCACCTCATGCTCTAGTGACTGAGATAATTTGTTGAGGCTGAGCAGGCCTGTCTCCAGGAAGTTTCCTGCAGCCTTCAATAGTCTTGACCACATTCATGCCATCAACAACTTCTCCGAAAACGGCGTGATTGCCATTTAGCCATGGAGTTGCAACAGTGGTTAGGAAGAACTGCGAGCCGCCTGTGTTGCGGCCAGCATTGGCCATTGAGAGAACACCTGGTCGGTCGTGAGCCATGTTTAGAGCACTTGCTTCACATGGTATCTTCCAGCCAGGGCCGCCAGTTCCAGCCATTCGGCTCATTGGATCTTTTGAGTGAGGGCATCCGCCTTGAATCATGAATTGTTCAATGACTCTGTGGAAGTGTAGTCCGTTGTAGTATCCATCATCAACTAGACGTAGGAAGTTGGCGGTTGTATCTGGGGCTTCATCGGTAAATAGCCTAATTCGGATATTACCGGCACTTGTCTGCATAATGACGTCTGTCATGTATGGGTCTAGGCGAAGCCCGTTGATGACCCTTACTATGACCTAATCATTGGTTTAGCCAAGGGCGGAAATGCTGGTCAGCATATGCCCTTGCCTGTTCTGCAGTGTAGCCATGAGCCAGTAGCTGCTGTTCATATTGCAACTGTTCTGGAGTAATACTTGGGTCTGCAGCGGCCACTCCTCCCATAGGCTGGTCAAATGCAGCATTTGCAAACGAGTCTCCTGCAAGATCATCGCCTCCACGGCCCTTACGGACAATTAGGAAAGTCAGTAGAATGATAACCACTACACCGAAACCGATTCCTCCGATCATCACGACATCACTACCGCTCTCCGCAGAGTCGTCAGTACTTTGTCCGCCATCTTCGGTTCCTGAACCACCATTGTTGTCTGAGTCGCCGTTGTCTGAGCCACCGTTGTTGTCGATTACTTCACAGCCCATCGAGTCTACAGTAGCGTTAGTTTCAGTTGCAGGGCAGTCATCCATTGAATCGACTATTCCATCACCGTCAGTATCGACCTCACAGCCGCTTTCATCAACGGTTGCATTTGCAGGAGTTGAATCACAATCATCGTCAGAATCCTGCACGCCATCCTCATCAGTATCTACGAATGGAGGAGGGCATCCATCTCCGCCATCTCCATTTTCGACACCATATACTCCTGGACATTGGTCGCCAAGGTATCCAGAGCTGTTGTCGCCAAATCCATCTTCGTCTTCATCAACCCACTGGCTTTCATCCAATGGCGAGAAGTCGTTCAGGTTAGACCATCCATCGCCATCAAGGTCAGCACAACCATAGCGGTCACCCCAACTCTCTCCATACTTGTCTGGACAATCGTCAACTATTCCGTCACCAGTATCTGTGGTGTTGTAACCGTCTCTATCAACGTCGTTTGCCCACAACTCTTCTTCGTTCTGGATTGAGAAATTTTCTCCTATCATTTCGTTGTTCATTAGTTCAATTTCATCGATAGCACGGTCCATGTTCATCACAACATGGCATGAGTAAGTTCCGGACGCAGTAGTTGCATCGATAAATGTCGAAGAAGCTCTCTCAAGAACCATTTGCCCATATGTTGAGTATGTGCTCATAGTAGAGGAATCGAGCTCTTCTACAATTGCTCCAGTATCATCTACCAGGTTAAGACTCCAATTGAAATCTCCAATAGCAGGTCCACGTAGGTTATGGATTTCGAATGAATAGAACAATTCCTCGTTACTGACCATCTCAGCACCACATGTTAGGTTGCTAATCGCAAGGTCTGCTGGTGCAGGTGGCATAGTATTGATCGAGAGATTGTAGTAACCTTCTCCTCCTGCGGAGTCGACAACTAGAGTGAACATTCCATCTTGCCCTTCGTATTCTGAATCGCCCATGGACATCCATTCTGTTCCATTCCAGCCTGCAACCATGTTGCTCTCTTCATCGTATAGGTTTGCAGTGAAAGGAGAGCCCATGTCTGGTGAGAACATCACGTTGATGTTGTTGTAGTCTTCAATATTGAATTGGTAAGCATCTGAAGAATCCTGTCCATCTAAGCATCCTTGCCCCATGACTGATGGATTTGCACCTAATGCTATGGCATTCGACATATCCGTTCCTGCATCCGTTCCTGTTCCAGCATCAGAGTGGCCAGCACAGGTGAACGGTGCAACATAGCCTGCTGGGTTTCCAATTAGGAGCCTGTAAGTTCCAGCTCCTCCATCTTCTAGCCAAGAAGTTGAGCGGTTTACTATCAATGTATATGTTCCAGCAACCCCGTCAT
The DNA here is from genome assembly GCA_002710205.1 of Methanobacteriota archaeon. GTDB lineage: Archaea > Thermoplasmatota > Poseidoniia > Poseidoniales > Poseidoniaceae > MGIIa-K1. Next base: position 6,223 of record PAJN01000059.1, read on the forward strand.
TAGATGTATCAATAGTTGTAACCTCAGAATCTGAGAACCAACTGGAGTCAGAATCTACTTGCGCACCAGTTGAATCCAGTAGTGCTAGATTTACAGCACCGGATGGAGGGTCGACCAATGTCACATTCATGTTTTGTCCAGCGCCCATGGTGATAGTGTAGTAATCGCTTGCATCATTAGAATCGATACAACCACGATATTCAGCATCAGCGTAATTGCCTAAGTCATAGGCGTTAGCAGCATCATTTCCAGCATCACCGCCCATTGCAGCATCATTCTGTGAAACACAGGAAGTCTCAGCATTGCCGACAGTGAACTGCCCAGTTCTGGCTGCTTGGTTATTTGTCTCATCTCTTTCCAAGATTAAATCGTCCTGGTCAGCGACCACATAGAGGTAATATCCACCTTCGACAATGTCTGCTGGTATTGTGGAACTAATTGTAACACTAGTGTTTGTATCCATTGGAATTCCGCTTGTAGTAGTGGAGCCTACTTCGTGATCATACCAATCAACTCCGGTATTTACCGAAAGAATGGCAATCAATTCCACACTGGAAACACCATCAACAGTACCTTCGTTTTCTAGAACAGCTGTAACATCAAACATGTCTCCAGGTTGTCCGCTGCCAGCACTAGTAACTGTATCGATAGTGTAGTCTGGCGCAGGGATACTCTGGTTTGTCCAAACATCGAGAGTATAATTTGAAACGCCAGAATAGTGGGTGATATTGACGTAGTATGTTCCGCCAACTCCTTCGTAATCTGTTAGTTTAGCAGTAGCGGTTTCAGGGTATGAGCCCGCTAATCCGCGGTCGACTTCAGAACCATTGGAATAGTGGATGTAGAGGTCAAAATCGGAGGTTTGGTCCTCGGCATCTAACTCAATTTCTAGGAAATATCCTGCGGGAACATCGAAGGCATACACGTCATCACCATCAGCACCATCCATACAACCTGTGTATGACGAGGTTACATTGCTGCCCATATTGGTTGCATTAGCAACATCATTACCAGCATCAGCACCTAGGCCGCCATCATTTTGCGTACCTCCCATTAGGTCTGTACAATCATTTCCTACAACCATCTTGTCAGGCGAGGCCATATTATTGTTCAATTCATCAGATTCGGTAATATTCCCATAACCATCAGCCCATATGATCCAATGGTACGAATCATTGGATAGGTTTGCTGGAAGAACGATGCTAGTGGTAGTATTTCTGGATGCACCAGCAGCCAAATCAGCTTCAACTGAAACCTCATCTAGAATTGTGTCGAATTGATCGTAAGTAGTATCTGTTGATAGAATGAAGAATACATCGAAAACACCGGTTGTTGCAGAGGTGTTGTTAGCAAGATTCTCAACGGTATAATTTACTGAAACAGTATCTCCAGCTTGAGCCTTGAGAGGCCCTTCAACCATAGTGATGGTCATATCTGGCTTAGGCGTTGAATTGTTGGTCCAAACACGCAACGTGTAGGTTCCATCTCCACTGTAGGCATTAATCCATACATAGAATGTAGTTGCATTTCCTTCTAGTGCAGTCCCTCCAGTTGTTACTTGTTCTAGAGGATCATTGTACTCTGAGTAATCGTAGAATGTTTGCTTGGTTGCATCTACCAGGTACAAATCAAAATCAGCGCCTGTTGGAACCACCAGTTCAACATCAACTTCTTTTCCAGAGGTGGTAGTAATGCTGTACATGTCTTCGGGATCATTTGCATCTACGCAGCCCGATACTCCAGTAGGGCCGTTTGTAGGGTCGGTTCCCAGACTCTTAGCAGTGGCACTGGTATTCCCTGCATCTCCTGCAGAACCAGCATCTGTTTGGACGGCACTACATGGTGCACGCCCAGATGCTCCGGTGTCAATTCTTGGTCCAACCGAATCAATTGTCTTGGCTGGTAGGTCGAAAACAGGAGAGTTTTCGAACTCCTTTCCTTGTTCAATTTCTTTCTCATAATCCGCAGAAACTAGCGGAGTCATGGACATCATAATCATCAGGCTGGCAAGAAGGATTGTACGTGTACGCATGGCCCTCAACATATTACCCTGCCAATGGTTCGCTATCAAACTACGGTTTTATCGCATGAAGCAAAATCATTCGATTTCTGCTCAATTTACGACAGGTGCAGCAGCATTAACTTCGTCTGAAACGCCAGCAGCATATCTTTCGAAGTTCTCATTGAACATCGCTGCCAACTTTTCAGCAGTGGCGTCGTAAGCATTGCTATCATCCCATGTTTGCTTTGGAATCAAGACCTCAGAAGGAACTCCTGGGCACGACTTAGGAATCTCAAACCCAAACCTCTTGTCTACGATATATTCTACGTTTTCGAGATCACCATCCAAAGCTGCGTTCAGCATTGCACGAGTGTACTTGATTTTCATTCTGTTTCCAACACCGTAAGAACCGCCAGACCATCCAGTGTTAATCAGCCATGCAGTTGATCCGTGTTCTGCCATCTTGTGGGATAACAAATCCGCATAGACGCCAGGGTGCATAGGCATGAATGGTTCACCGAAACATGCAGAGAAAGTCGCCTGAGGCTCGGTTACTCCAATTTCAGTTCCTGCAACTTTTGCGGTGTATCCAGAAATAAAGTGGTAAGCCGCTTGAGATGAAGTCAATCGACTAATTGGGGGAAGTACTCCGAACGCATCACAGGTAAGGAAAATCACATTTTGTGGGTGACCACCTTTGCTATCCAAAGTTCTGTTTTCGATAGCTTCAATCGGATACGAACCGCGAGTGTTCTGAGTCTTGCTAGTATCAAAGAAATCAGGTATGCCATCAGCGTTGACAACAATATTCTCTAGGACAGTTCCTTTCTGCTTAGTAGTTGCAAAGATTTCAGGCTCATCCTCTTCTGAGAGGTTGATTAGTTTAGCATAACAGCCGCCTTCAAAATTGAATACTCCATTTGCACCCCATCCGTGCTCATCATCACCGATTAATGCGCGCTTAGGGTCTGCAGAAAGAGTGGTTTTTCCAGTTCCAGATAGGCCAAAGAAGATTGCAGTATTTTCTCCGTTTGTGTTAGCAGAGCAGTGCATTGGTAGAATGCCCTTCTTAGGTAGAATTAAGTTCATCACACTGAAAATAGATTTCTTGATTTCACCAGCATATCTGGTGCCTCCAATGATTACTTCTCCAAGTTGATAGTTTACAATAACGAAGCATTGGGAATTCAATCCATCATCGTCCGCTTCGAAATGTGGTGCGTGATATACTGTAAATTGCGGAACGTGACTTTCCAATTGGTCAGTTGTTGGTCGCACGAACATGTTTCTTGCAAAGGCATTATGCCATGCATTTTGGTTAATTACACGAATCGGCAGAGCCTCACTTTCTTCAGCACCACAATACAGATCTTGAACAAATAGCGAGTCTCTTTGTGATAGATAATCAATGACCTGAACTTTCAACCTGTTGAATACAGATTCGTCGGTTGAAATGTTTACATCACCCCAATTTACATCCTGATTTGTAGTAGGTTCATCGACTATGAACTTGTCATTAGGAGAGCGTCCAGTTCTCTCTCCGGTCTCTGTAACCAATGCCCCTTCGGATGTCAAATAACCTTCATTTCTCTCGACAGCAAGGTCGATGAGAGCGAGGTTATCCAAGTTCCAATAAACAGTAGCATCAGTGTTGATGCCGCTTTCAGATAGGTCGCCTGATGGGACGCCCACTACACCGGCCATGGACTGTCGACCCGCGGGCCCTCTTTGTCCCTTGCGGTTCGAATCAGAGTAAACTCGCGCGGATTTCCGGTCAAAATCAGTCAGTTAAGGGAGATATTGAAAGCCGACTCGGATGGTGCCCCATCAATGGAGAGGGAAACCGAAGATGAAATCCTCTCCAAGAGAAATTTTGAGAAAGACTCAGGAGTCAATTTAGACAAATTCATGATCAAATCATTTGAGGAAGAACCTCAAGAGGAATCGATAGAAGTACAAGACAAAGAAATCGATGTCGCTGTAGGAGAAGTAGCAGAGATATTCTCGCGCGGCGATGCGCCCAGCAGAATAAATCGTGATGGAACTGTTGAATCTGCTCCAGAGAGGGATAGCGTAACCGAGTACGCCATAGAGGGAGAGAAGAGACTGCATTATGGTCTAATGATATCTATGATTGTAGTCTGGTCCGCTATAGGGACAATAGTCGGCACTTCTCCAATTTTCAGTCATACAATTTCAGCAATCGGATTACTAGCGATGGCTGGTTTTGGAATGTGGCTAGGCCAAATTTGGATTCCACAAGAACGAATGCATTTGTTGGGCGTCACATGGGTAATTATCTCGATGAAAATCCTGTACGGTTTAGCAATCTCAATGTATGCATGGGATTGGATTGGAGAAACAGGCCTAGGGGGCTCATTACTCGGTTTAGTAGTTCTCAATATTGCGATTGCTCAATATCACGACGAAGATGCAATCGCCACCCAAGCTACCTTGGTACTATTGGCAATAGGCTCCGCTGCTGGCGGACCCTATGGCGAAGAAGGCGTTGCAATAATGATTGGAATTGGAACATTACTATTCCACGGCTTGGCTTATCTCAGAAGTTCTGGAAATCTTGCATCACTTGGAATCGCGGTATCATATCTATGGATCGGAATTCATGCAATTAGTAGTGATTGGGTATTCTTTGGAATCGAAATAAAACCGTTTAATGATGAATTACTTCTGTTCCTACTGATGTTTGGAGTGACTGGAATAAATGCAGTTACAGCTACAAGATTCGCAAAGGCAGAGAATTGGTTTTCTTCAGCGTTCAAAGCAATGGGCCTTGGAAAGCCAGGTCTTTGGTCGGTTTCTGTAGGGTTGGGAATGATTGGAGCGCTTCTAGCAATCGCTTCCAACCGGCTCGAGACTGGTTATGCTCTAGCGCAATTGATACTACTTCTATCAGCATTTACTCCTTCTTATCTGGTAGTTAGAGGGGAGGATTGGGGCAGGCTTCAACGCTATGCATTGTGGCCTGCACCTGTTCTTTTGGCAATTCTAATTTTGATGGTTAGAGGTGTAATTGATACTCCCTTTTCCGAGCCATGGTCGATTTATGCCGTATTCAGCGCAGGCATTACCACCTTTGCAATACTAAACCATCAGCATGCGGTTTCAGATCACGTACTATGGATTGGCTCGATAGTGATAGTAATTCTACTCACTTTGTTAATACCGGCAGATGAAACCAGTATGGCTCGAGTATTACTGGCATGCCAAGCAATTGTCTGGATAGGATTGGCATTCTTGGCAATACAGAGAGATTCACCTTCCTTAGCAGGAACTGCGACTTTGGTCCCATGGGTTTGGCTTGTACTCTTTGTCAGCAATTTGGAAGGCCGCTTCATTTCGGTTGACATTCTCCCAATGAATTTCTCCGAACTGGACGTTTCTGTTTATTTGATTACATTGTTATTGATTCAAGTTCCACTTAATTTCAAGCTAGGGGAAAGCGGAGTAAATCTTGCAGGCCGCTTAATCGGCATGTCTGAATTGAGCGCAAGAATGAGAGATAGTGGGGTGATGCGTCTATGGAATATCAGTTTCATTACCATCATATGTTCAATGTTATTCATCACCAATCCAGGAGTTGTTCCGTCATATGGAGTGATTTCTGTCATGGGGCTATTGTTGATTTATCACTCGGTTGCTATGCGAATGGATAGGCATCAAGGCACTCCTAGGACGATTCTAGTATCGTGGGCAATCGCTGCTTTAGTTCTCCAATGGAGATTCGGTTTCGGCGCGATATGGATTGCTTTGTTTGGCATTTCATCTGTTCTGATAATCAGTTGGTCTGAGATAAACGCAAAGCGATTAATGGAAGGCGAGAAACTCTCTCATCAAGCATTGATGCCGGGTAATCTAATCTCGATTGTTTTAGGTTTCATAGCAATTATGTTGATGATTATTGGATTGAATGAACCCCTCACATCAACCCTTTCTCACAGTGACAAATTGCCTGCGGATGTAGCAAATCTTCGGTTGGCAAGTTTCGCCGCAATCGCCACCGTTGTTGGACTTTATTTGCCACGGGCCTCAACATTGGAAAGGCTCCTTCCTTCCGCTGTTGCAAGTATAGCAGTTCTAGTAACGGTTGGTTTAGCATCGGTAAGTCTTGAAGACGACATGTCATTGTATCTTGCAGGTATTAGCTTCATAGTTACTGGGGCATGGTTATCAGCTCAAGGGGAAATCAGATCACGTTTGCAGCAGGTTTCCCAACGCGATGAAAGGTTGGAAAAATATCTCACTCGCCAAGAATTGAAGTCACAAGTTGAACAAGATAGCGAGGGTGCTCAAATCAAGATGATCGATGCAGAATTACTGCAATTGTCTGAAATGCAGAAGAAACGTTCACGCCGCCGTTCTTCGTCAGGAGACTATGACTTAGTTGTCGGCGATATTCACCACAAGCCAACGATTGTAATTTCCTTCATTATTGTAACCATTCTTGTTGGTGTATTCTTTGCTTGGAACAGCGGAGAATCGCTTCCTGCGATTGCAATTGCCTCATTCGTTTCAGTACTGTTTATTGGAATCGCTCGTTGGAGGGCTGACCAAGTTAACCTCCAGCTTCCAGACATTATGGGAATTGAATCACCAGTTGCCATAACAATGGCAGGCTTAACACTCATTCAAATCGCTGGAAGGCTTGGCGATGCTAATGTTTCGACGGAACACCAGTGGGAGATACTTGTATTACTTGGCGCTCTAATTATTCTAGCAGCAATCTCACTACTTGGAAGAAAAGACCTAGGCCTAAGAATACCTTCAGTATTGGAGGGGATCGTTCTTCTGTTGCTTGTTTCAAGACTTCTAACTTCTCTAATGGGAGTGGACAGCATCCAACTAATCCCAACGTTTAGCGATGAACTATCTTGGATAGTTCCTGTAATTTCATTGGAGGTTTTCTTAGTAATTGCAGTGTTACTGTTTGAATGGGTTGAATCCGAGAGGATAAAGCGAGGATTAGGTGACCATAGAGGGGCAATAGGAAGGATCTCTTGGGCGATAATGGCTATTGCCATCTCATTCGGAATAGCGGGGATTCTTGCTAGCATTTTCGCATTGAAGAATTCGATAAAATGGATTCAACCTGCTGTGCCAGTTGGCATATCCTTGTTTTTACCAATCAGTTGGAATGCATTAGGAGAGTGGGTTTCAATACTTGATGGGACCACTGCAATATTCATGATTGCTCTGGGCGTCCTTGGTTTACTGTCTTCGATATATTGCGTTATCAGTGACAGACAAGTCTGGATTTCATCTGGTTTGTGGATAGGCCATCTACTGATTCCTTCTGGTGCATTCGGGCACTACGAACATACCACGGTTTTGATGATGACACTTATGCTAGTTGTTTCGACAACTTCCTGGTTAATCGGCGTAGTAACAATGCGTCGAGGATGGAGAGTATTCGGTGCACTTGACCTAATATTGGCATGGATTGTAGCGGGTGTACTCATGCTTTCAGGAGCGACTTCTCTGATGCTCCTGATTATGTTGGTAGCAACGGCCGTACTGTTAGGATTAGTTACTTGGTTAGGCCAAAAGTTTGAGGCCGAATTGGCGAATACTTAGTTTGACAACTCAACTCGCAGCGCTTTGACAATTTGATCCATAGCCGCTAATGCATCGGAATAATCCTTTCCAGAAGCAACTCTAAGCGAGACATTTGTTTTCGCTTGGGTGCCCGAATTTCTAATTCCTAAGGACACGCCATCCTTCTCCAGCAACATTAGATTTGATTCACCAACTAAACCGCTGCGATTCATTTCACCCAGTTTTTTGTTTGCGATATGCTCAACAGTATTCGCCAAATCGTTATCTCCGGTCCATTTGGATCTATCAGAAGGAGAAATCGAAACTCTGCGTTTGAATCCTTTAGTAAACGCCGGTGCTCTCTCTTCGCAGGCCATTGCACACAGGACAGCTAACATGCTAGCAACACCGTCTCCAACGAGGCACCTACCTCCTTGCGGGTGTGGCGAAGCCATCACTAAATGGCCTGAATCTTCCACTCCAAGAACATTAGAATTTGACGATTTTAGAGAGTTAGATAACCATCTGTCTCCAACAGCAGTTTGAGAAAAGTGCACCTCAGCATCTAGTCGACCTAGTGATGAGATTAGGGATAAATCGGATTCTATGCTTGCAGCTAAATGCCAATCGCCATTTGCGGAACGTAAAATGTGGTCTGCCATTTCATCTCCGTCGACAATCCTACAGCCATTTTCTGTTGATTGTATGAACAGACATCTATCTCCGTCTCCATCTAATGCAGCAGCAATAATTTGGCCTGCAGTTGTTTTCTTCAGTGAATTGATTAGCACATGAGGGTCTTTAGCAGCCTCTTCCCAAGTCCAGGAATCCATCGGGTTAAATTCACCTGCGCCACAGTTTTCATTCAATGCATTGGCGCTTACAGAAACTTCCTCGGCTTCGATGCCCGCTTTACTAAGAAAATCCGACAACCATTCGCTTGCAGCGCCCTTGGAAGAATCTATCAAAATCTTGTCAATGGACGGTGGCGCAAACATTCCACTGAATTCGGCAAGTCTTACAATTAGCAAATTTTGATGTGCAGAATCAGCATTGAATATTGTATCTGGAGTCGATAAATTCGAAAGCTCACTTTCATCCACTTCTCTCTCTTCCGCAGCCAATTGAACCACTAATTCTGAAATTTCCTTTTCCAGCGACGGGCTTGTTTTGAATCCAAAGGAATCAAACACTTTGATTCCAGAATCGGAGACGGGATTGTGACTTGCAGTAATCATGCAACCCAGAGCAGATTCGGTCTCCAGTAGGGCATTATGCAATCCTGGGGTCGCACAGATCCCTCCATGAATTACCGTGCATCCTCCTAGATGTAATCCAATGGTCAACGCTTCAACCAGTTCTGCATTCCTAGGTCGATTGTCCCAGCCAATTATTACTTGAGAGCCAACAGGCACATTTCTTGACAGAGCTTCACCAACTAGTTTCATCAATCTAGCAGAAACTTTGCGATTTTCGAGTAGATCTGATATTGCATCCTCGTCACTATTTGGAGAATCTACAACTTCGCCACGGATTCCATCTGTGCCGAATAGCATACAATCACCTAATCACAGAGTCTTGGCCATGGATTCCTGTAACTGTGACATTGGGTAAGACCATACATCCAGGGCCCAATACTACACCGGGATTAGTCACAGCATTGCATCCTAGTTGACAAGACTCGCCGATTATTGCTCCGAACTTTCGTAGTCCCGTTGCGACTCTTTCACCATTTATTCTTGTGTGGACTTCTTCACCATCATTTCTAAGATTAGAAAGTTTGACTCCAGCTCCAAGATTCACATTCGGTCCAAGAATAGAGTCTCCGACGTAATTGAAGTGTGGTGCCTTTGCACCTGGGAGCAGAACACTGTGTTTTGTTTCACTAGCGTGTCCTACCAGTGAATTAGCACATATCCATGAAAACTCTCTGATGTAAGCGCCGTGTCTAATTGTAGCATTTGGTCCAATATAAGCC